>NZ_JALDUB010000003.1:0-88572 GCF_023109195.1 Streptococcus oralis | reverse complement strand
CGCGGGAAGTAGCTCAGCTTGGTAGAGTACTTGGTTTGGGACCAAGGTGTCGCAGGTTCGAATCCTGTCTTCCCGATCGATTACGAGGATACTTTAGGGTATCTTTTTTTTATTTACTAAGGAGATTCTGAGAGTCTTCTTTTTTGTTTACGGAATAAATTTGTGTAAACTAGCAGTGCTTAAGGAATGGTACTAGTCATATATTTTCTTTAATTATGGTAAAATAGTAAGAGAATAATGTGAGGAAAATGAATGTCAAGTAAGTTTGAAATTTTAATGAATCAACTAGGAATCTCTGATCATTTAAAGCAGGATCCTGCTCTTGTTGATGCCAGAATTGAGCGTGTTGTGGTTCATAAAATTAGTAAGATTTGGGAATTTCATTTTGTATTTTCTAATATTTTACCGATTGAAATCTTTTTAGAGTTAAAGAAAGGGCTTGGTGAAGAATTTTCTAAGACAGGGAATCGAGCTGTTTTCGAAATCAAGGTTCTCTCTCTAGAATTTTCAAATGAACTCTTACAAGCCTACTATAGAGAGGCTTTTTCTGAAGGTCCGTGTGCAAGTCAAGGGTTTAAATCTCTTTACCAGAACTTGCAAGTTCGTGCGGAGGGAAATCAACTCATTATTGAAGGTTCAGAGGCGATTGATAAGGAGCACTTTAAGAAGAATCATCTTCCTAATTTGGCAAAGCAACTCGAAAAGTTTGGTTTTCCAGCTTTTGTATGTCAAATAGAAAAGAATGATGCTCTTACACAAGAGCAGGAGGAAGCCTTCCATACCGAGAATGAACAAATCGTTCAGGCTGCCAATGAGGAAGCGCTCCGGGCTATGGAGCAACTGGAACAAATGGCTCCTCCTCCAGTAGAAGAGAAGCCAGCCTTTGATTTTCACGCTAAAAAGGCTGCGGTCAAGCCTAAACTAGATAAGGCTGAAGTTACCCAGATGATCGACGTGACGACTGAGGAAAATCGCCTGGTCTTTGAAGGGGTCGTTTTTGATGTGGAGCATAAGGTGACCAGAACTGGTCGCGTTTTGATCAATTTTAAAATGACGGATTACACTTCAAGTTTTTCAATGCAAAAATGGGTTAAGAATGAGGAAGAGGCTCAGAAGTTTGACATCATTAAGAAGAATTCTTGGCTCCGAGTTCGTGGGAATGTGGAGATGAATAACTTCACACGTGATTTGACCATGAACGTCCAGGATGTGCAGGAAGTTGTTCACTATGAGCGGAAGGATTTGATGCCAGAAGGTGAGCGTCGGGTTGAGTTTCATGCTCATACCAACATGTCGACCATGGATGCTTTACCAGAGGTAGAGGAGATCGTTGCGACAGCTGCTAAGTGGGGACACAAGGCGGTTGCCATCACGGACCATGGAAATGTTCAATCTTTCCCACACGGCTATAAGGCGGCCAAGAAAGCTGGAATCCAGCTGATCTATGGAATGGAAGCCAATATTGTGGAGGACCGTGTCCCTATCGTTTACAACGAAGTGGAGATGGACTTGTCAGAAGCGACCTATGTGGTTTTTGATGTGGAAACGACGGGGCTTTCAGCCATCTATAATGACCTGATTCAGGTTGCGGCCTCTAAGATGTATAAGGGAAATGTTATTGCCGAATTTGATGAATTTATCAATCCTGGGCATCCCTTATCAGCCTTTACTACTGAATTAACAGGTATTACAGACGATCATGTCAAAAATGCCAAACCACTGGAACAAGTTTTGCAAGAATTCCAAGAATTTTGCAAGGATACAGTCTTAGTTGCTCACAATGCTACCTTTGACGTTGGCTTTATGAATGCCAACTATGAGCGTCATGGTCTGCCTAAGATTAGCCAGCCAGTTATCGATACGCTGGAGTTTGCTAGAAACCTCTATCCTGAGTATAAACGTCATGGTTTGGGGCCTTTGACCAAGCGTTTTGGTGTGGCACTTGAACACCACCACATGGCTAATTACGATGCGGAAGCTACTGGTCGTCTGCTTTTCATCTTTATCAAAGAGGTAGCAGAAAAACATGGTGTGACTAACTTGGCTAGACTCAACATTGATCTAATCAGTCCAGATTCTTATAAAAAAGCTCGGATCAAGCATGCGACTATTTATGTCAAGAATCAGGTAGGTCTAAAAAATATCTTTAAACTGGTTTCTTTGTCTAACACCAAGTATTTTGAAGGGGTGCCACGGATTCCGAGAACAGTTCTAGATGCCCATCGGGAAGGTTTGATTTTAGGGTCAGCCTGTTCAGAGGGTGAAGTTTTCGACGCAGTTGTTTCCCAAGGTGTGGATGCGGCGGTTGAGGTGGCCAAGTATTATGACTTTATCGAGGTTATGCCACCGGCTATCTATGCTCCCTTGATTGCTAAGGAGCAGGTTAAGGATATGGAGGAGCTCCAGACTATTATCAAGAGTTTGATAGAGGTTGGGGACCGTCTTGGCAAGCCTGTTCTGGCTACGGGAAATGTCCATTATATCGAACCGGAAGAAGAGATTTACCGTGAAATTATCGTCCGTAGTTTGGGCCAGGGGGCTATGATTAATCGGACCATCGGTCATGGCGAACATGCCCAACCGGCTCCGCTACCTAAGGCTCATTTTCGAACGACTAATGAAATGTTGGATGAATTTGCCTTCTTGGGAGAGGAACTGGCACGCAAATTGGTTATTGAAAATACCAATGCCTTGGCAGATATCTTTGAACCCATTGAGGTTGTTAAGGGTGACTTGTATACGCCTTTCATCGACAAGGCGGAAGAAACGGTCGCTGAGCTGACCTATAAGAAAGCTTTTGAGATTTATGGAAATCCGCTGCCAGATATCGTTGATTTGCGGATTGAAAAAGAATTGACTTCTATTCTGGGGAATGGATTTGCCGTGATTTATCTGGCTTCCCAGATGTTGGTGCAACGTTCCAATGAACGAGGTTACTTGGTTGGTTCTCGTGGGTCTGTTGGTTCCAGTTTCGTTGCGACCATGATTGGGATTACAGAGGTCAATCCTCTCTCTCCTCACTATGTCTGTGGTCAGTGTCAGTACAGTGAGTTTATCACCGATGGTTCTTACGGTTCAGGTTTTGATATGCCAGATAAAGACTGTCCAAACTGTGGTCACAAACTCAGCAAAAATGGGCAGGATATTCCGTTCGAGACCTTCCTTGGTTTTGATGGAGACAAGGTTCCCGATATTGACTTGAACTTCTCGGGAGAAGACCAGCCTAGCGCCCACTTGGATGTGCGTGATATCTTTGGTGAGGAGTATGCCTTCCGTGCGGGAACTGTTGGTACAGTTGCTGCTAAGACTGCCTATGGATTTGTAAAGGGCTACGAGAGAGACTACGGGAAGTTTTATCGTGATGCAGAGGTGGAACGCCTTGCTCAAGGTGCAGCTGGTGTCAAGCGGACAACGGGACAACACCCAGGGGGAATCGTTGTTATTCCTAACTACATGGATGTCTACGACTTTACTCCTGTCCAGTATCCAGCGGATGACGTGACGGCTGAATGGCAAACCACCCACTTTAACTTCCACGATATCGATGAGAACGTCCTCAAACTCGATGTGCTGGGGCATGATGATCCGACCATGATTCGGAAATTACAGGACTTGTCTGGGATTGACCCTAATGAAATTCCTATGGATGATGAAGGTGTCATGGCCCTCTTTTCTGGGACTGATGTGCTAGGTGTGACTCCTGAACAAATCGGAACACCGACGGGTATGCTGGGGATTCCAGAATTTGGAACCAACTTTGTACGTGGGATGGTCGATGAAACGCATCCAACTACTTTTGCAGAGTTGCTTCAGCTGTCTGGACTGTCTCACGGTACGGATGTCTGGTTGGGAAATGCCCAGGATTTGATTAAGCAAGGAATTGCTGACCTATCAACCGTTATCGGATGTCGGGATGACATCATGGTTTACCTCATGCACGCGGGTCTAGAACCAAAGATGGCCTTTACCATCATGGAGCGCGTACGTAAGGGCTTGTGGTTGAAGATTTCCGAAGAAGAACGAAATGGCTATATCGAAGCCATGAAGGCCAATAAGGTGCCAGAGTGGTATATCGAATCCTGTGGGAAAATCAAGTATATGTTCCCTAAAGCTCATGCGGCAGCCTACGTTATGATGGCTCTTCGCGTAGCCTACTTCAAGGTTCACCATCCCATTTATTACTACTGTGCTTATTTCTCAATCCGTGCTAAGGCCTTTGATATCAAGACCATGGGAGTGGGTTTGGATGCCATCAAGCGCAGAATGGCAGAAATCGCTGAAAAACGGAAGAATAATGAAGCCTCTAATGTGGAGATTGACCTCTATACAACTCTTGAGATTGTTAATGAAATGTGGGAACGTGGCTTTAAGTTTGGCAAGTTAGACCTCTATCGTAGTGATGCGACTGAATTCATCATCGACGGAGATACCCTCATCCCACCATTTGTCGCAATGGATGGTCTTGGAGAGAACATTGCTAAGCAGTTGGTGCGTGCGCGTGAAGAGGGTGAGTTCCTCTCTAAGACAGAACTGCGTAAGCGTGGTGGACTTTCATCAACCTTGGTTGAAAAGATGGATGAAATGGGTATTCTCGGCAATATGCCAGAGGATAACCAGTTGAGTTTGTTTGATGAGTTTTTCTAAAATATAGAAAGAGATTTTTATGAAACTTACCATTTCCGCTCAGGATAAGCCAGCGCAGAAGGTGTTTGATTACCAGCTGGATCTTGACACTGATACGATTTTGAAAATGACCGCTTTGATTTGCGGCACTGTGGCAGCGGTTAGCCTGTTGTCCCTGTTTAAAGAGAAATAACAATAGAAAAGGAAAAATAAAATGGTTTTACCAAATTTTAAAGAAAATCTAGAAAAATATGCGAAATTATTGGTTGCGAACGGAATTAACGTGCAACCTGGTCACACCTTGGCTCTCTCTATCGATGTGGAGCAACGCGAGTTGGCTCATCTGATCGTGAAAGAAGCTTATGCCTTGGGTGCGCATGAGGTCATCGTTCAGTGGACAGATGATGTCATCAACCGTGAGAAATTCCTTCACGCGCCAATGGAGCGTTTGGACAATGTGCCAGAATACAAGATTGCTGAGATGAACTATCTCTTGGAGAACAAGGCTAGCCGTCTTGGAGTTCGCTCATCTGATCCAGGTGCCTTGAACGGAGTAGACGCTGACAAGCTTTCAGCTTCTGCCAAAGCGATGGGACTTGCTATGAAGCCAATGCGTATCGCAACTCAATCCAACAAGGTTAGCTGGACTGTAGCAGCCGCTGCTGGACTCGAGTGGGCTAAGAAAGTCTTCCCAAATGCAGCAAGCGACGAAGAAGCAGTCGATCTCCTTTGGGACCAAATCTTCAAAACTTGCCGTGTCTACGAAGAAGATCCCGTTAAGGCTTGGGAAGAACATGCAGCCATCCTCAAGAGCAAGGCAGAAATGCTCAATAAAGAACAATTCTCAGCCCTTCACTACACAGCGCCAGGAACAGATTTGACACTTGGTTTGCCGAAAAACCACGTTTGGGAATCAGCTGGTGCTATCAATGCACAGGGGGAAGGTTTCTTGCCAAATATGCCAACAGAAGAAGTCTTTACAGCTCCTGACTTCCGTCGTGCAGATGGTTATGTAACCTCTACAAAACCACTTAGCTACAATGGAAATATTATCGAAGGCATCAAAGTGACCTTTGAAAATGGTCAAATCGTTGATATCACAGCTGAGAAGGGTGACCAGGTTATGAAAGACCTTGTCTTTGAAAATGCGGGTGCGCGTGCCTTGGGTGAATGTGCTTTGGTACCAGATCCAAGTCCAATTTCTCAGTCAGGCATTACCTTCTTTAATACCCTTTTCGATGAAAATGCGTCAAACCACTTGGCTATCGGTGCTGCCTATGCGACCAGCGTTGTTGGTGGAGCAGAGATGAGCGAAGAAGATCTTGAAGTAGCAGGACTTAACCGTTCAGATGTTCACGTTGACTTTATGATTGGTTCTAGCCAAATGGATATCGATGGTATCCGTGAGGATGGAACACGCGTACCCCTCTTCCGCAATGGAGACTGGGCAATTTAAGGAGAAGTTATGCTTGGAAGTATGTTTGTTGGTCTCCTAGTGGGACTTTTGGCAGGTGCTTTGACCAATCGTGGAGAGAGCATGGGATGCTTTGGGAAAATGTTTCTCGGCTGGATTGGTGCCTTTCTGGGCCACTTGCTCTTTGGAACTTGGGGTCCAATTATAGCTGGAACGGCCATTATCCCAGCTATTTTAGGTGCTATGGTTGTCTTAGCTATTTTCTGGAGACGAGGAAGTTAATTTCTTAAATCTGATACTCAATGAAAATCAAAGAGTAAACTAGGAAACTAGCAGCAGGCTGCTCAAAGCACTGCTTTGCGGTTGTAGATAGAACTGACGAAGTCAGTAACATCTATACGGCAAGGCGACATTGACGCGGTTTGAAGAGATTTTTGAAGAGTATGAAACGAAAAGGAGGTTGGTCATTGAGCCAGCCTCCTTTTGAGTATGATATAATAGTTCTATGAGATTAGATAAATTTTTAGTTGCCTGTGCTGTGGGGAGTCGGACAGAAGTCAAAAACTTGCTCAAGGCTGGACGCGTGACAGTAAATGGTAAAAAAGAAAAGTCAGCTAAATTGCAGATTAATGAAGAAAGAGATGAAATTCGCTTTGATGGCCAAATGCTGGAGTACGAGGAGTTTGTCTACTACATGATGAACAAGCCCCAAGGAGTTATTTCAGCGACTGAGGATCCCAAGCACAGAACGGTTCTAGACTTGTTGGATGACTTGGCGCGGACCAAGGAAGTTTTCCCAGTAGGGCGCTTGGATATCGATACGCATGGTCTCCTACTTTTGACCAATGACGGCAAACTAGCCCATGCTCTTCTTTCACCTAAACGTCATGTGAATAAGACCTATCTGGCTCAGGTTGAGGGGATTATGAGCCAAGAAGATGTGGAGACATTTGCCAAGGGCATTCCGCTCAAGGACTTTACCTGCCAGCCAGCTAAACTGGAGCTTGTATCAGTAGATCCAGAAAAAAATCAAAGTCTGGTTCGTGTGACCATTGCTGAAGGGAAGTTTCATCAAGTCAAACGCATGGTAGCCTACTGTGGCAAGGAAGTGGTGGACCTACAACGTTTGACGATGGGAACTCTAGTCTTGGATGAGAACTTAGAACAAGGAGAATGGCGTCGCTTGACCAAGGAGGAGTTAGAAGTGCTCTTTGCAAGTATTGCTTAATTTGCTTTATATTAGAAAAAGGTGAGGGAGAATGTCCTTGCTTTTTTCGTTTTTCAGTTGCTTCCTTTGTGAAAAGAGTTATAATAGACAGTAGAATAAAAGGAGGAATCTATGAACGCGATTCAAGAATCATTTACAGATAAATTATTTGCCAACTATGAAGCAAATGTCAAATACCAAGCGATTGAAAATGCTGCCAGCCATAACGGAATTTTTGCAGCCCTAGAACGTCGCCAAAGCCATGTAAACAATACACCTGTTTTCTCATTGGATTTGACCAAGGACAAGGTTACTAACCAGAAAGCGTCTGGTCGTTGCTGGATGTTTGCAGCTCTCAACACCTTCCGCCACAAACTCATCTCTCAATACAAGCTAGAAAACTTTGAACTGTCACAAGCCCACACTTTCTTCTGGGACAAGTACGAGAAATCCAACTGGTTCTTGGAGCAAGTCATTGCAACTGCAGACCAAGAATTGACTAGCCGCAAGGTTAGCTTCCTACTCCAAACACCCCAACAAGACGGTGGTCAGTGGGATATGGTCGTTGCCCTCTTTGAGAAATACGGTGTCGTTCCCAAGTCAGTTTATCCTGAGTCTATCTCATCTAGCAATAGCCGTGAGCTCAATGCCATCCTCAACAAATTGCTTCGTCAAGATGCCCAAATCTTGCGTGACTTGCTCGCTTCTGGTGCAGACCAAGCGACTGTTCAAGCCAAGAAAGAAGACCTCTTGCAAGAAATCTTTAACTTCCTTGCTATGTCACTAGGGCTTCCACCACGTCAGTTTGACTTTGCTTATCGTGATAAGGATGATAACTACCAAAGCGAAAAGGGTATCACACCACAAGAATTTTATAAGAAATATGTTGACCTTCCTCTAGAAGATTATGTTTCGGTTATCAATGCTCCGACTGCTGACAAGCCTTACGGCAAATCTTATACAGTTGAGATGTTGGGGAATGTCGTTGGTAGCCGTGCAGTTCGCTATATCAACGTTCCAATGGAGCGCTTGAAAGAATTGGCGATTGCCCAAATGCAAACAGGAGAAACTGTTTGGTTTGGTTCAGATGTCGGTCAGCTCAGCAACCGCAAAGCTGGAATCCTTGCGACTGATGTTTATGACTTTGAATCAAGCATGGATATTCAACTCACTCAAGACAAGGCTGGACGTTTGGACTACAGTGAAAGTTTGATGACCCACGCCATGGTCTTGACAGGTGTGGACTTGGACGAAAATGGCAAGTCAACCAAGTGGAAAGTTGAAAACTCATGGGGAGACAAGGTCGGTGCAGATGGTTACTTTGTCGCCTCAGACGCTTGGATGGACGAATACACTTACCAAATCGTTGTTCGCAAAGAATTGCTGACATCAGAAGAACAAGCTGCTTATGAAGCAGAACCAATCGTACTTGCACCATGGGATCCAATGGGTGCCTTGGCAGAATAAAAGCATAGAAAAAAGAGGTTAGGGAAATCCTAGCCTCTTTTGTTTTTAAGTGCTTCTTAAAGTAGTGATAGATAATGCTTGCCAAGGGAATTCTTCTTATTTTGAGTCTTTAAGTGACAGAGAAAAAGATATGTGTTATTATAGTAGTACAAAAGGATATCGGAGTAGAAATGAAGTATTTAAGTAGCCAAGACATCAAGGATCGTCAACGAAATATCAGCGACATTAAACCTTATAAAACAACCAAGGAAATTGTCGTTTCAAATATCTTTACCTTTTTTAATGCTATGAACTTGGCTCTGGCAGTTCTGGTAGCCACAACCTTGCGATTTGAAAATATGCTCTTTTTAGGCGTGATTGCTATCAATACAGCCATCGGGATTTTCCAAGAAGTGCGTTCAAAAAATGCCTTAGAAAAGCTGAGTTTGCTTGGTAAAAGTAAGTATAGAGTCAATCGAGATGGTCAAACAATCGAGATTGATCCAGAGGACATCGTTCTGGGTGAGTATCTGCATCTCAATCTGGGGGATCAGGTGCCTGTCGATGCAGAAGTTCTTGAAGGGAATATTGAAGTTGATGAGTCCTTGCTGACGGGTGAGAGTGATTCGGTCTTTAAAACAGTTGGTGACAAGCTGATGAGCGGAAGCAATGTTGTCAGCGGTACTTGTCTGGTCACGGCGACGGCTGTGGGTCCCGATAGTTATATCAACAAGCTCGCAAAATCCAGCAAGGAATTTAAAAAATACCCTTCTCAACTGCGCGATTATATGGATAAGATTTTAAAAATCGTTTCTATCTTGCTGGTGCCAGTTGCCATTCTGCTCTATGTCAGAGGTTTTAGTCTAGGACGGTCTTATGTTGAAATTGTCTTGGGAAGTTCAGGTGCCTTGGTCGGCATGATTCCAGAGGGCTTGATTCTCTTGGTTAGCGTCTCCCTAGCGGTAGCAGCCATGAAGTTGGCTAAAAAGAAGGTTCTGGTACAGGAGCTATACTGTGTAGAGACCTTGGCGCGAGTAGATGTTCTTTGTTTTGATAAGACGGGAACTATCACGACGGGGAATATGAAGGTCCAAGAAATGGATGCTAATGTAGCAGAGAAACTATCTTCTTATTTGGCTTATTTCGAGGATGAAAATGCAACTTCCCGAGCTCTGAAGACTTACTTAACCTGTGAGAAAAAGTGGGAAGTTCAAGAAGTCGGTGCATTTTCAAGCAAAAACAAGTATTCCTTTGTCCAAGTAAAAGAGGGTGGGACCTATTTCTTCGGAGCCTATGAGTTTCTAGACTTTACCCAGCCGATGGATGCCTACTATGAGCATCTGAAACAGCAAGGTTTTCGAATCTTGTCCCTTGCCCATAGTAAGGACCACATCACGAGTCCAGCCAATATGGAACTACTGGGGCACGTCGTTTTGTCAGATGAGATTAAGGACAATACCAAGGAAACCTTTGACTATTTCGAATCTCAAGGTGTTGAAGTGAAGATTATCAGTGGTGATAATCATGTGGCTGTATATGGGGTGGCTCGTAAGGCAGGTTTTAAGGAAGAAGCCCGTGCGATTGATATGACCAAGGTGAGTGAAGAAGATTTTGAAAGAGTGGTCTTGGAACACGAAATCTTTGGACGTGTGACACCTGAACAGAAGCAAAAGATGGTATCTATTTTGCAAAATGCTGGTAAAACAGTTGCCATGAGTGGTGACGGGGTCAATGATGTTCTAGCTCTTAAGAAAGCAGATATTAGTTTTGCCATGAAGGGAGCAACGAGTGCAGCCAAAAGTGTATCCAATATTGTTTTTCTCACTGATGATTTTGCAGTATTTTATGATATCTTGATGGAAGGACGCCGTGTCATCAATAACATCCAAAAGGTAGCCTCTCTCTTTCTGACAAAGACCTTCTTCTCCATCGTGTTTGCCATTTTGAGTGTGGTATTTGGTTTGGAATTCGCCTTTATCCCTATTCAGTTTACAATCATTTCAGCTATTACGATTGGGATTCCATCCTTCTTCCTAACTTTTGAGTCGAATAAAGAAAAGGTCAGCACACATTTTATGCGAGATATTTTGACCAATGCTGCGATTGGTGGTGGCATTCTAGTCGCTAGTGTACTCTTGACGAACTTCTTTATCACTGTCCCAGGTCAGGTCAAATTCATTTGCTTCCTACTTGCCCTGATCAATGGTCTGTGTCTAGTTGCCAAGGTCAGCTTGCCTTTTAATCGATACAAGATGCTTTTGCTCACGTTTTTGAGCCTTGCAGCCCTTGTTGGTGTACTTGCCAATACTTTTATCCTACAGGGAGCTTTTGTGCCTTTAGAAGCCAAACAGCTACTCTATGTTGCCATACTAGCAGTGGTGATTGGGTGCTTTCATTATCTTACTAGGAGAAAAAGTTGATACATAAAAAGAATCAGGTTTAATCCTGATTCTTTTTTGTTTATATATTCTCACCGAGATTACATGATACCGAAGAAACGAGCTGCGATACCAACTGCAAAGAGGGCAAGGATGATTGTGATTGGAGATACTTTTTTCTTAAGCAACCACATGCAAAGGAAAGTAAGGAGAAGTCCCATCAATCCTGGAATCAATGAGTCCAACTGACCTTGAAGCGTTTGTGGTTGAACTCTATCTAGGCTCATACCACTAAGCGCTTGACCAAGAATGCCCTTCAACTCAGCTCCTGTAACAGGACCTTCTGGGAAGTTGATGTAGGCACCTTCTGACAATTGTTTGCCTGGAAGGTTGATAGTGAAGTTGATGGATACCCAACGTTGTACAAGAACGGCAAGGATGAACATACCAAGGATAGAAGCACCTTTAGTGATGTCTTTCAAGATACCACCAGACATGTCTTTAGTAATCTCAGATCCAGCTTTGTAACCGAACTCTTGTGTATACCATAGGAAGGCCATACGGATAGCATTCCATCCAAAGAAGAAGAGAAGGGGACCAACAATGTTACCAGATGCAGCAAGTGATGCACCAAGGGCTCCAAGGATAGGACGAACTGTAAACCAGAATACTGGGTCACCGATACCAGCAAGAGGTCCCATCATACCGATTTTAACCCCTTGGATAGCCGCGTCATCGATTTCTACACCGTTAGCGCGCTCTTCTTCAAGTGCAAGAGTAACCCCCATGATAGGAGCAGCTACGTATGGGTGAGTGTTGAAGAACTCAAGGTGACGCTCAAGAGCAGCCGCTTGGTCTTCTTTTTTAGTGTATAATTTTTTGATAGCTGGGATTAATGAGTAGGCCCAACCCAAGTTTTGCATACGTTCGTAGTTCCAAGAACCTTGAAGGAATTGTGAACGCCACCAAACTTTTTGACGATCTGATTTTGATAATTGAATTTTTTCAGCCATGATTGTTCCCCTTTCTAGTAGTCTTCTAGGATATCACCGATTGGGTCGTTAGAAGTCGCAGCTCCGCCGCCACCGTTTCCACCTTGTTTTGTAAGGTTAAGGTAGATGAAGGCAAGGGCAACACCGATGACACCAAGGGCAATCAAAGTCAATTGAGAGATAGCTGCAAGAGCAAAACCGATAGCGAAGAATGGCCATACTTCACGAGTTGCCATCATGTTGATAACCATAGCGTAACCAACGGCAACGACCATAGCACCACCGACAGCCATACCACCGTTCAACCAGTCTGGCATCAAACCAAGAGCGTCTTGAACAGCAGAAGCTGGGATAGCGATAAGGAAGGCAGCAGGGATTGCAATACGAAGACCTTGAAGAAGAAGTGCAACAAAGTGAGCACGCTCAACAGCTGCAATGTTTCCGTCTTTAGCAGCAGCATCAGCTGAGTGAACTAAGGCAACTGAGATTGTACGAACAATCATTGTCAAGAAAAGTCCAGCTACAGCAAGAGGGATAGCTGTTGCCGTTGCAACGGCGATACCATCAGTAGTAAAGTTACCACCTTTGATCAAGATGATTGCTGCAGCAACAGATGCAAGAGCAGCGTCAGGAGCTACGGCAGCTCCGATGTTTGCCCAACCAAGGGCGATCATTTGAAGAGATCCACCAAGCATAACCCCTGCTTCGAGGTTACCAGTTGCAAGTCCGATAAGGGTACATGCGACGATTGGTTGATGGAATTGGAATTGGTCGAGGATACCTTCAAGACCTGCAAGGAAGGCAACAACTACAACCAAGATAGCAGAAATGATTGAAATATCTGACATGGTTTTATTCCTTTTCTATTTAGTTTTAATAAAGTATTTAATCCTGTTTTCAAAAATGATAGAAACAGATTAACATTATTGAACGTTTGCTTTCTTAATCAAGTCAAACAAATCTTTTTTCGTGTCGTTTGGTACTTTACGTACATCAAATTCAACACCGAGGTCACGCATTTTTTCAAAGGTTGCAACGTCTTCTTTGTCCATAGACAAAACGTTGTTAATCATTGTCTTACCTGTTGAGTGAGCCATAGAACCAACGTTAAGGGTCTTGATTGGCACGCCACCTTCGATAGCACGAAGTGCATCTTGTGGAGTTTCAAACAAGATAAGGGCATGAGTTTCTCCGAAACGTGGGTCTTTTGCAACGTCGATCAATTTCTGGATTGGGACAACGTTGGCTTTTACTCCATTAGGAGCTGCTTGTTTGATCAATTCTTTACGCAACTCGTCGTTTGCAACGTTGTCTGAAGCAACGATGATACGATCTGCTTTTGAATCTGGAGTCCAAGCAGTGGCAACCTGACCGTGAAGGAGACGAGTGTCTAGACGAGCAAGGTTGATTTTCAGTTTACCGTCACCGATAACTGTTCCTTCTGGAATAGCAGCTTGTGAAACTGGAGCAGCTGCAGCAGTTGCAACTTCCTCAACTGGGTTAAGCTCTTCTGGAAGAGCCTTGATGCCATCTTTGGCTTCTTTAATGATATTCGCAGCGACTTTATCCACACCTGCATTCGCGTCCATAAGGCGCTCTGTGTAGGCTTGGATCAACATCGGCAAGTTCAGTCCTGTGATGATGGCAAACTTACGTTCTGGATTTTCTCCCATTACGCGGCTAGCTTGGTTGAATGGAGATCCACTCCAAAGGTCAGCCAATACTAGAACCTCATCTTCTGCGTCAAATGCAGCCACAGCGTTGTTGAATTTAGCGTAAAGGTCATCTGGACCTTCATTTGGCATAAAGGTTACAACTTGAACCTTTTCTTGTTCACCAAAGATCATAGATCCTGACTGATGAATACCCGCAGCAAATTCGCCGTGGCTCGCAATAATGATTCCGATACTCATTATTGTCATTCCTCCTTATAAAATGTTTGACTATATGTTTAAGAAAACTTTAAGCCTAACTTTAAGTATAAACCGTTTTCATATAAAAATCAACTACTTTTTCTAAAAAGATGTAAAAGTTTTCATAGAATGACTTTTTAAAAATATTAATATATCAATGTTTTTGAGAGATAAATGAAAATGGTAATGGAAAATTTAATATAAAAATACAGAAAATAAGTCGCTTTTGTGAAAACAAAATGAAAACAAAAAGGAAAGATTGCGACCATGCAATCTTCCCTTTTATAGGAATAAATTTTGTAAAGCGTAGGCAACTCCATCTTCTTCGTTGGTCAGAGGAAGTTGTTCGTCTGCATATGGAAGAAGAGCAGGATTGGCGTTTTTCATAGCATATCCCTTGCTTGCAAATGCCAACATTTCAGTGTCATTATGCTCATCACCAAAGGCGATTAAGTCTTTTTTATCACGATTCATCACATTGAGCAAGTACTCTAGAGCAAAGGCCTTGTTTACACCCTTGGGAGTACACTCGAGGATGTTGAGGGGACCGCCCCATGTATTGATAGCTAGTTGGTGCTGATAAAAACGATTCATTTCGTCCGCTAAAGCGTATTTGTCTTCAGCCCTTGTTTGCAAGAGGATGCAGTTGGGATCTTTGGTTACTCGTTCAGGTTTGAATTGATTTTCTGGCCGGAAGTTCTCTACGCCAAATAGTTTAGGATCTGCAATTTCTTCATTCGGAGTCGTGATATAGAATTTTTTTCGATATTCTCCTGCAATAAAGTCGGCCTGGATGTCCTCCGTGCGCTTGACCATGTCTAGGAGGTATTTTTTGTCCAAGGTCAAGCACTTTTCATGCGCCCAAGCCTGTCCTGGTAGATGGGTAAGGGAACCATTAAAGTTAATCATGGGAGTATGCAATTCTAGCTCACGATAGAAGTCTTTTGCCATACGATACGGACGGCCTGTCGTGATGATGACATGGTGTCCTTTTTCTGAAATTTTTTTGATCGTCTCTTTGGTGAAATCGGAGAGCTTGCTTTCATTATTTAGCAGGGTTCCGTCCAAATCGACTGCGATAATTTTTTTAGTCATATAAACCTTCCTAGTCGTTTCCAGATAAGATGTCTACTATTATATCAAAAAGAAGGAAGAAAAGCAGACAAGAACAAAAACTACAGTTGCTTTGATTTATTAAATAAATCAAACAAACATATTGAAAAGGTGAATGATAAATGATATAATACTAATATTGTTCGTAAAAAACAAAAGGAGATTAAAGATGGACAAACTATTTAAACTAAAAGAGCACGGGACAGATGTCCGTACAGAGGTGCTTGCTGGTTTAACAACATTCTTTGCAATGAGTTATATTCTCTTTGTAAACCCTCAAATGCTTTCCCAAACGGGTATGCCTGTTCAAGGTGTGTTCTTGGCAACGATTATCGGTTCTGTAGTCGGTACTTTGATGATGGCTTTCTATGCTAATTTGCCATACGCACAAGCACCAGGTATGGGACTAAATGCCTTCTTCACATTTACAGTTGTATTTGGGATGGGCTATACTTGGAAAGAAGCTCTTGGTATGGTCTTCATTTGTGGAATTATTTCACTGATTATTACCTTGACAAATGTTCGTAAAATGATCATCGAATCTATTCCAACAACACTTCGCTCAGCTATTTCGGCTGGTATTGGTGTTTTCCTTGCCTATGTTGGGATTAAGAATGCCGGTCTCTTGAAATTCTCAATTGACCCAGGTACTTATACTGTAGCAGGTGAAGGAGCAGACAAGGCTCAAGCTGCACTTACTGCAAACTCCGCAGCTGTTCCAGGATTGGTAGACTTCAATACTCCAGCCGTATTGGTGGCTCTTGCAGGTCTGGCTATTACCATCTTCTTTGTTGTTAAAGGCATCAAGGGTGGAATCATTCTTTCTATTTTAACAACGACAGTCCTTGCCATTGCTGTTGGTGTTGTCAAATTATCAGGGATTGACTTTGCTAGCAACAATCTTTCAGCAGCGGTTAATGATTTAGGAACTTTGTTTGGTGCTGCTCTTGGTTCAGAAGGTTTAGGATCTTTGATTTCAAACACTTCACGTTTACCAGAAACCTTGATGGCTATTCTTGCCTTCTCACTAACGGATATTTTTGATACAATCGGTACTCTTATCGGTACTGGTGAAAAAGTTGGTATCGTTGCGACAAGTGGGGAAAACCATGAGTCCGCTAAATTGGACAAGGCTCTATACTCTGACTTGGTGGCAACTTCGGTAGGTGCCATTGCAGGTACTTCAAACGTCACAACCTATGTTGAGTCTGCGGCGGGTATCGGTGCTGGTGGACGTACTGGTTTGACAGCCCTAGTGGTTGCGATCTGTTTTGCTCTATCTAGCTTCTTTAGCCCACTTCTAGCGATTGTTCCGACAGCTGCAACAGCACCAATTTTGATCATCGTCGGAATCATGATGCTTTCTAACTTGAAAAATATCCCTTGGGATGATATGGCTGAAGCGGTTCCTGCCTTCTTCACTTCTATCTTTATGGGATTCAGCTACTCTATCACACAAGGGATTGCTGTTGGTTTCTTGACATACACCTTGACAAAAGTTGTCAAAGGTCAAGCCAAGGATGTGCACGTGATGATTTGGATTTTGGATGCCTTGTTTATCCTTAACTATATCAGTATGGCGCTATAAATGGTATAATAGAAAAAGGGGAGTCTCCCCTTTTTAATTATAAGGAGGTACATCATGAAAGATAAGACGGTTTGGCAAGAGGTTTTAAACAGAGGGAAATGGGTGCTCATCCTTTTGGTAGCTTTTGTTCTATCTCAATTTCCCATAGGACTTGCTTTGTTTTTAGCAAACAAACAGTTTCCGATTTTACAGTCAGGGCTCTTAGTTGGTGCCCTATCCATAGTCGTTTTGATTGTATTCATTATTGGTGCACGAAAAACACAACTTGCTACTTTTAATCTATCCTTTTTTAAGGCAAAAGACTTGGCTCGCTTGGTACTGAGTTATCTGGTGATTTTTGCGACAAATCTCTTGGGTTCACTCCTGCTTCGACTAACAAATGAGGCAACAACCAATAACCAATCAATACTGAATGGTATAGTTCAGAATAGCTCCTTGATTTCAACTTTTTTCCTGCTAGTCTTGATTGCACCAATTTGTGAAGAAATTTTGTGTCGTGGGATTATTCCAAAAAAGATCTTCCGCGGAAAAGAAAAACTTGGCTTTGTTGTTGGTGCAATTGTCTTTGCCTTGCTCCATATGCCAACCAATCTACCTTCTGTGATTATTTATGGAGGAATGTCAACGGTTTTGACTTGGACAGCCTATAAGACTGAGCGTTTGGAGATGTCCATTTTGCTTCATATGATTCTCAATGGTATTGCATTTTGTTTGTTGGCCTTATTGGTGTTGATTAGTAGAAATCTAGGTCTATCATTCTAAACCATTAGCCCGCTTGGAAAAGATGAACACTAGCGTGTTCATCTTTTTCTTTTTATGGTAAAATAGAAAGATAATATGGTGAAAAACCTTGAGGGAGTGACCGATATGTCCAATAAAGTCAACCACGAAAAAACAGCTATTTGCGGAATTATCAACGTAACCCCAGATTCTTTTTCGGATGGTGGGCAGTTTTTTGCTCTTGAGCAGGCGCTCCAGCAGGCTCGTAAATTGTTAGCAGAAGGAGCGAGCATGCTAGATATCGGTGGAGAATCGACTCGGCCGGGCAGTAGCTATGTTGAAATAGAAGAGGAAATCCAGCGTGTTGTTCCAGTGATTAAAGCTATCCGTGAGGAAAGTGATGTTCTCATTTCCATTGATACTTGGAAAAGTCAGGTGGCAGAGGCTGCTTTGGCTGCTGGTGCCAATCTGGTCAATGATATCACTGGTCTCATGGGAGATGAGAAAATGGCGGATGTGGTTGCGAAGGCTGGAGCAAATGTGGTTATCATGTTTAATCCAGTCATGGCTCGACCTCAGCACCCTAGTTCGCTCATTTTTCCGCATTTTGGCTTTGGACAAGCTTTTACAGAGGAAGAGTTAGCTGACTTTGAAAAAATGCCAATCGGAAACTTGATGGAGGCTTTCTTTGAACGAGCTCTAGCGAGAGCAGAGGAAGCTGGAGTTGCAAGAGAAAATATTCTGCTGGATCCAGGAATTGGCTTTGGTCTGACCAAGAAGGAAAATCTACTCCTTCTACGGGACTTGGATAAACTCCATAATAAGGGCTATCCAATCTTTCTTGGAGTTTCGCGCAAACGGTTTGTTATTAATATCCTTGAGGAGAATGGCTTCGAAGTCAATCCTGAGACGGAAGTCGGTTTCCGCAATCGGGACACAGCTTCGGCTCATGTAACCAGTATCGCTGCGAGACAGGGTGTGGAAGTGGTGCGCGTGCACGATGTAGCCAGTCACAGGATGGCGGTTGAAATTGCGTCAGCCATTCGTTTGGCAGATGATGCAGAAAATCTAGATTTAAAACAATATAAGTAAGATGAACGAAATTGAAAACAATCAGTGGATTGCCCACTACCGGACGGACCAACCGCATTTTGGTTTGGAGCGAATGGTGGAACTCCTAGCTCTGCGAGGCAATCCCCATCTCAAACTTAAGGTCATCCATATCGGGGGGACCAATGGCAAGGGGTCTACCATTGCTTTTTTGAAAAAGATGCTGGAAGACCTAGGGCTGAGAGTTGGGGTGTTCAACTCGCCCTATCTCATTCATTATACGGATCAGATTAGCATTAATGGGGAATCCATTCCCGAGGCTAGGCTAGAAGCCCTCATGGCAGACTATCAGTCTTTGCTTGAGAGGGAATCTGCTACCAATTTGCAGGGGACAACCGAATTTGAGATTATCACAGCTCTAGCTTATGATTACTTTGCCTCAGAGCAAGTAGATGTGGCTATCATGGAAGTCGGCATGGGTGGTCTTTTGGATAGTACTAATGTTTGCCAGCCAATTTTAACAGGAATTACGACTATTGGACTGGATCATGTGGCCCTACTTGGTGACACCTTGGAATCCATAGCAGAGCAGAAGGCTGGTATTATCAAACAAGGCATTCCATTAGTGACAGGTCATATTGTTCCTGAAGCCTTGGCTGTGATTGACTCCATTGCAGAAGATAAAAATGCATCGAGACTTGCCTATGGGAAAGATTATCAGGTCAGTCACCAAAAGAGTGTGGTGACAGGCGAAATCTTTGATTATACCAGTTCTGTCAGACAAGGTCGCTTTCAAACAGGCCTGCTTGGCTTGCACCAGATAGAAAATGCGGGGATGGCGCTTGCCCTCCTAGACACTTATTGCCAGGAGACTGGGCGAGAGTTAGCAAGTAATGACTTGGTTGCTCAAGCTTTGAAAGAGACCAGATGGCCAGGGCGTTTGGAGGTCGTGTTTAGCGACCCCTTGTTGCTTTTGGATGGGGCCCACAATCCTCATGCTATCAAGGCTTTATTAGCAACCTTGCAAGAACGCTTTGCGGATTATCATAAGGAAATCCTCTTTACGTGTATTAAAACCAAGGCTTTGGAGGATATGCTGGATTTGCTAGAAACGGTGCCGGATAGCCAGCTGACTCTGACTTATTTTGATGATAGTCGGGCGACGGATGAAAGCGTGTTGAAAGGGACAGCCAAGTCTAGAAATCTCAATTACCAAAGTTGGCAGGATTTTCTAGAGCAGAAATTGACAAATAAAAATGAAGCGAAACAAACAGTTAGGATTGTCACAGGTTCCTTGTATTTCTTGAGCCAAGTGAGAGCCTATCTGATGGAGAGGAAGAACGAGAATGGATACACAAAAGATTGAAGCAGCTGTAAAAATGATTATCGAGGCTGTTGGTGAGGACGCTAACCGCGAGGGCTTGCAGGAAACACCTGCTCGTGTAGCCCGTATGTACCAAGAGATTTTTTCAGGTCTTGGCCAAACTGCTGAGGAACACTTGTCAAAATCCTTTGAGATTATTGATGATAACATGGTGGTAGAAAAGGATATTTTTTTCCATACCATGTGTGAGCACCACTTCTTGCCATTTTATGGTAAAGCGCACATTGCCTATATTCCAGATGGCCGTGTGGCAGGCTTGTCCAAGCTAGCCCGTACGGTTGAAGTCTACTCTAAAAAACCACAAATTCAAGAACGGTTGAATATTGAAGTGGCTGATGCCTTGATGAACTACCTGGGTGCTAAAGGGGCCTTTGTTGTCATTGAGGCCGAGCATATGTGTATGAGCATGCGTGGTGTCAGAAAACCAGGTACTGCGACTTTGACAACAGTCGCTCGTGGTCTATTTGAAACAGATAAGGACCTAAGAGATCAGGCTTATCGTTTAATGGGACTATAAAAGAATCCGCTTTAAGCGGATTTTTCTAGAAAGGACTAGTTATGGATCAACTGCAGATTAAAGATTTGGAAATTTTTGCCTATCATGGTCTTTTCCCTAGTGAGAAAGAATTGGGGCAGAAGTTTGTTATTTCCGCAAGCTTATCCTATGATATGACCAAGGCGGCGACAGACTTGGATTTAACAGCCTCTGTCCATTACGGAGAACTGTGTCAGCAGTGGACGACTTGGTTTCAGGAAACCACTGAGGACTTGATTGAAACGGTAGCCTACAAACTAGTTGAACGTACCTTTGAGACCTATCCTCTTGTCCAAGAGATTGAGTTGGAACTAAAAAAACCTTGGGCTCCAGTGCATTTGCCATTGGATACCTGCTCGGTGACCATTCGCCGTCGTAAGCAGCGAGCCTTTATCGCCCTAGGAAGTAATATGGGAGACAAGAAAGCGAACTTGGAACAAGCTATTGATAAACTGCGGACTCGAGGTATCCATATTCTCAAAGAGTCCAGTGTCTTGGCGACGGAGCCTTGGGGTGGTGTGGAACAAGATAGCTTTGCCAATCAGGTGATTGAAGTAGAAACCTGGCTACCAGCACCAGTCTTGTTAGAAACATTATTAACCATTGAGTCAGAAATGGGACGGGTGAGAGAAGTGCATTGGGGGCCTCGTTTGATTGATTTGGACCTGCTCTTTGTGGAGGACCAGATCGTTTACACAGACGAGCTCATCTTGCCTCATCCTTATATAGCAGAACGCCTCTTTGTTCTTGAGCCGTTAGTGGAAATAGCTCCCCATTTTATCCATCCGATCCTAAAGCAACCAATTCGATACTTGGTTGACCAGTTGGAGCAAGGGAATGCCTAAACTTTCCGAGACCTATAGCAAGTGGAAGAGTATTGGGGAGGGACTACTTGCTATTGTTTTAGGGCTTCTCTTGATTCGTTTTGGACAAGTTATTCCGCGAATGGGGTACCAGTTGCTGATGGGCTACTTTTCCTTGTCAGCAGTTTGGCACTTGTTGACTCGCTGGTTTCAGGATAAAAAACGTCGGGAAAATATCTTTGTAACCTTGGCCAAGCTGGTGGTCGCGGCTCTGGTGTTTGACTCTATCATCTTGCAAGACCTTACCCTCTATCTCCTAGTCTTTGTCATTGCGAGCTACCAGCTGTTTACGGGTGGCATTAGTCTTGTGACCTGGTCTCTCTATCGAAAAAATGCTATTCATCCTCGGCTCCATCATCTCTTCGATGCTGTATGGATGATAGGATTTGGGATTTATAGCATCTCTCCTTTTCACGATGCAGCGAATTTTGAATTGCTCTTGCTTGGGTTTTACTTGCTCATGCTAGGGGCTAGTAGCCTTCGGGACGGTTTCTTTTTTGAAAGGATAGAAAAAAATCCCAAGCTAAAACGACGAATGCGAATGACCTTGCCGATCTTTGTGACGGCTCTGATTCCTATCAGCACCTTACGAAAATTAAATAAGTGGCTATCAAATCATGAAAGCCAAGAAGGGGAAGTTCATTCGGAAAGAAAAAACGACCAGACGGTCGATCTGGAAATTTTTATCCATACCTCAGAAACCTCCTTCTTCCTAGCCATGGGACATGTGGATATTTGTTATCAAGGGAAGGTTATTTCCTATGGTTCCTATGACCCCCACTCGGAGCGTTTATTTGGCATGGTTGGAGACGGTGTTTTGTTTAAGGCCAATCGGGAAAAATACATTGAACTCTGTAAGAGGGAAAGTCAGAAGACCTTGTTTGCTTATGGTCTGAGTTTGACGGACCAACAGAAAGCTGCTATCCAAGCTCGTTTAGAAGAAATAGAAGATTTGTTAATTCCTTGGGAGCCGAGCTCTCAATTGATGAAAAGAAGAGAGGGCGAGGTAAAGCATACCTACTCCTACCAACTGAAAGAGGAAGCAGATGCGACCCTCTATAAATTCAGCTCATCCGAGTTTAAGACCTACTTTGTTCTCAGTACCAATTGTGTCTTGCTGGCAGACTCTATCGTGGGAAAAGCTGGGACTGATATATTGAGTCCCCAAGGTTTCATTGTGCCAGGGACTTATCAGGATTATCTTGACTTAGAGTATACAAAACCAAACGGTCTAGTTGTCAGTCGATCCATTTATTAGAAAAAGAAAACTCTAGTTCCTCAGCAGTTTACGCCGAGAAGCTAGAGTTTTTAAAATAGGTCATTTTCTTCTGGAAGGAGGATGGTTTCTCTGCCGTCTAGGTCTAAAACAAGGACCCTAGGAGGGTAAAGCGGATCAAAAGGATGATTGAAATCAAAATCAATGCTAGTCGGAAGGTGCTGGCTAGAAAAATGGAAGGTGATGGTCCCCTTATTGTTGAGCAGTTGAAACTCAAGTTCTTCTTCTAATTCAAAGACATTTTTCAGGAAATGATCAATAATATACCATAAAGAGTCAATGACATCGTCAGGCAAGCTGGTCACGACACCAAAACTAGCGGAACGTCTCTGTGTATTTGTAAAAGCCATGTTTTCCTCCCCCTTTTATTTTCCTTATCATACAGCAAAATGTCTTAAAAATCAAGAAATCCTACTCGCTTTTTCAAAATGGGAATAAACTGTGAAATTTTTTCAAAGTTTCTCTAAAAAATACTTGAAAGTGTTTACAATAAGTGATAAAATGGAGTAAGTAGATGCGTGAAAGCGAAATTTTCATTATAGAAAGGAAACGGAATGAACACAGATGATACAGTAACGATTTATGACGTCGCCCGTGAAGCAGGAGTTTCGATGGCAACAGTTAGCCGTGTCGTTAATGGCAACAAGAATGTTAAAGAGAACACCCGAAAAAAAGTCCTAGAAGTGATTGATCGCTTGGACTATCGTCCAAATGCGGTAGCCCGTGGTTTAGCTAGCAAGAAAACAACGACAGTCGGAGTTGTGATTCCTAACATTACCAATGGTTATTTCTCAACACTTGCTAAGGGGATTGACGACATTGCTGAAATGTACAAGTATAACATTGTCCTTGCAAATAGTGATGAGGATGATGAAAAGGAAGTTTCAGTGGTCAACACTCTCTTTTCAAAACAAGTCGATGGGATTATCTTTATGGGCTATCACTTGACTGAAAAGATTCGTTCAGAGTTTTCTCGTTCACGGACACCGGTTGTTCTTGCTGGTACTGTGGATGTAGAACACCAACTTCCAAGTGTCAATATCGACTACAAACAAGCAACGATTGATGCCGTGAGCTATCTTCTCGAAGAAAACGAAAAGATTGCTTTTGTGAGTGGACCACTCGTCGATGATATCAATGGTAAGGTTCGTTTGATCGGTTACAAGGAAGCCCTGAAA
This sequence comes from Streptococcus oralis, assembly GCF_023109195.1. Classification (GTDB taxonomy): domain Bacteria; phylum Bacillota; class Bacilli; order Lactobacillales; family Streptococcaceae; genus Streptococcus; species Streptococcus oralis_BV. The sequence continues at coordinate 64,892 of NZ_JALDUB010000003.1, read as the reverse complement.
AAAGCTGGACATTCTTATAGCGAGGGATTGGTCTTTGAATCAAAATACAGCTATGACGATGGTTATGCCTTGGCAGAACGCTTGATTTCATCACAAGCTACAGCCACAGTTGTAACAGGTGATGAATTGGCGGCAGGTGTGTTGAATGGTTTGGCTGACCATGGCGTATCTGTGCCGGAAGAGTTTGAAATCATTACGACAGATGACTCTCAGATTGCACGATTCACTCGTCCAAACTTGACTACTATTGCCCAACCTCTTTATGATCTAGGTGCTATCAGCATGCGTATGTTGACTAAGATTATGCATAAGGAAGAGTTGGAAGAACGTGAAGTTCTCTTACCTCATGGTTTGACAGAGCGCCGCTCTACACGAAAACGTAATTAGAAAAAATCAGGGAATCGTGAGATTTCCTGATTTTGTGTTCTAGAGAAGAGGTTTATCCTTCCATATAGTCTTTCAAAGCTTGTCCTTTTAGTCCAGCATTAAGGGCAATTAATAATTTGAGGCGCGCTTTTTGAGCGTTGAGTTCTTTGACAAAGAAAACACCAGCTTGTTGCAACTGTACCCCTCCACCTTGGTAGGCGTAGACAGGTTCAGCAATACCATTAAAACAACGTGAGACCAAGGCGACTGGAATCCCTTTTTGCAGGAGATTTTCCAACTTTTGAGCTGTTTCTTTGGGAACATTGCCTGCTCCAAAGGCCTGAATAACTAAGCCATCCAGCTGTTCCAAGTCTAACATATCAATCAGCTCGTCTGTCATACCGGCATAGGCTGAGATGATGGGAACTAGACCTTGAATATGTTCGAGATCAAACCGGACACGAGGTTCAGCTGTTTTGAAGTAGAGGATTTCTTGCTTCATGATAAGGCCAAGTGGTCCATGTGTTGGGGTTTGAAAGGTGCTGACATTGGTCGTATGAGTTTTGGTAACATACTTGGCTGCGTGGATCTCATCGTTCATGACGACCAGCACACCCTTGTCGGCTGCTTTATCATCACTGGCAACTCGTAAAGCGCTCAGATAGTTATAAACACCATCGCTACCAAGTTCGTTTGAACTACGCATGGCACCTGTTAGAACGATGGGGATGGGCGGAATTTTCATGGTATCAAGGAAGTAAGCTGTTTCTTCTAAGGTATCTGTACCATGTGTGATGACAACTCCATCGTAGTTATCAGCTTCCTCTTTAATCTTATGATAGAGTGCAAGCATATGCTTGGGTTTGATATGAGGGCTTGGCAGATTAAAAAAGTCTAGGGCATGAACCTCAATCCCTTCAAGCGGATTGGAAACATGGTTCATGGGATTTTCCTGGCTAGTTACAACGGCACCAGTGGCGTCTGCTTGCATGGAAATAGTCCCACCTGTATGTAAAACAAGGATTTTCTTAGGCATGATTTAGTCACTCTTTCTGAAATGTGGTATAATCATTGTAACACAAAAGGGGAGAATGGGACAGGATGGAAGTCAAGGCTGTTTTTTTTGATATCGATGGAACGCTAGTCAACGATCGCAAGAGTGTTTTGAAATCCACTAAGGACGCGATTAAGATTGTCAAAGAGCAAGGAGTGCTTGTTGGAGTAGCGACAGGACGAGGGCCGTTTTTTGTCAAGGAATTGATGGAAGACTTGGACCTAGACTTTGCGGTGACCTACAATGGCCAATACATTTTTAATAAAGAAAAGGTGCTCTTTGCAAGTCCGATTGCTAAGTCAAGCCTGCGTCAACTGATTGCTTACGCTAAAAAGGAGCGTAAAGAAATCGCTCTTGGAACCGAGCATGCCGTTGTTGGTTCGAAGATTATGTCATTTGGTCTCGGCTCCTTTTCACAACTGGTTAGTCGTTTTATTCCGACTGTGCTGACAAGAACCGTTAGCCGTTCCTTTAATCGAATGGTTAGCAAGGCAGTTCCTCAAAAGGAAGACGACCTGCTTAACTTGATTAATCAACCCATTTATCAAGTTTTGATGCTGATGACGCCAGAAGAATCTGAGAAGGCAGCAAGTGATTTTGAAGATTTGAAATTAACTCGAAGCAATCCTTTTGCAGCAGATATCATTAACCAAGGAAATTCCAAACTAGAAGGCATTCGCCGAGTCGGGAAAGAATATGGCTTTGATCTCAACCAAGTCATGGCCTTTGGTGATTCAGACAACGATCTGGAAATGTTAGCGGGTGTTGGTATGTCGGTTGCTATGGGAAATGGCAGTAGCAGTGTCAAAGAAGTTGCCAAGCATATTACGGCAAGTAATCAACAAGATGGTATCCACAAGGCGCTCGAGCACTTTGGTGTTTTGGCTTCAGAAAAAGTGTTTGTCAGTCGAGACTACCACTTTAATAAGGTCAAGACCTTCCACCACATGATGGATGAACGAACTCAAGAAGAGCCACAGGCATGGGATGTTGAAGGTGCAACCCACCGCGCAGACTTTAAAATTGAAGAATTAGTAGAGTTTGTTCGCGCAGCAAGTTCTTCGGAGGAAGAATTCCAAGACTCCCTTGCAAGCATGCATGAGGCACTTGATAAAGCGGCAGAGAAAGTGGCGAAAAAGACACCTGCTAAGCAAAATCTGGTCGGTCAAGTGGATGCTTTGATTGACACACTGTATTTTACATACGGTAGTTTTGTTTTGATGGGAGTAGACCCAGAACGCATTTTTGATATTGTCCATGAAGCGAATATGGGGAAGGTTTTCCCTGATGGAAAAGCTCATTTTGACCCAGTTACACACAAGATTTTAAAGCCAGATGACTGGGAAGAAAAATATGCTCCAGAACCTGCCATCCGACAGGAACTACAACGTCAGTTTAAAGCTTATGAGCGACATAAAGAAAGAAAAAATAAAAAATAAGAGAAAATTCTTTTCCCTGGATGAAAAATTCGGGGATTTTTTGAGCGGAAAAACCGAACAATTTTATATATATCACTAATTATTATTAGCATATTTATACTATAAAAAGAAAAGAAAAAAATGAAAAGATAGTGAAAATAAAATAACAGGAAATTACATTTCTTACAAAGAATAGTTAAAAAGCTAGATATATTACTAATATATCTAGCTTTTCTTTTAAAAAAACATCAAAAAAAGACAAGTCAAATTATTTGATATTTGAAAGTTGATGTGTTAGAATAAATTCAGAAAGCGAATAAATATAAAATCCTCATACTACTACAATATGCTCTTTTTTAAGACAGAGAGTCAACTTGTTTATTTCAGGCCTGTTAACAAGTTGATGTGAGGAGTTCACTCTAGCTTTGAGGTTTAGTTATAAAATTGTGCACAATTGCTTTCCAAATTTTTATTATTTTAATTTTCAAGTTTAAAAATTAAAGAATTAAGAGGTTGAAATGAAGAAAAAATATACCTATTTGACAGCTTCTGTTTTAACAGCTGTAACAATGCTTCCAACTTTTGCACCAAGTGAAGCTCACGCTGCTTACAATTGGAATGGAAATAATAGTTACTATACAAGAACTAGCCGTCGTTCAAGCAATCGTACTTCTAACCGTACTACTGCAAATCGTAGCCGTACATCAAACTATACTGTAAGAAGTTACGGCTACAATAGTTATTACCCAAGCTATAACTATGGCTACAATAGCTACTACCCAAGCTATAACTATGGATATGGTAGCTATTACCCAAGTTACAACTATGGTTACAATAATTGGAATAACTACTATGGCTATGGCAACAGTAGCAACTACTATGGTTATAACTATTGGAATAATTACAACAACCTTGCTAGCGATGAAAACTATATTTACTGGAATGGCAATCACTACTACCGTATGAACGACGGTAGCTACCGTATTTATCGTAATGGTCAGTGGAAACCTTTGACAAACAATAGTAATAACAACTCATCTACTAACAACTTGGAAAACGATCCTCACTATCGTTACGAAAATGGGTACCATTACTATGTATTGGACAATGGTGATTATTACTACTACCAAAATGGTAAGTGGGTCTTGGTGAAAGATTCTGCTGCTCCAACACCAGCACAACCGGCAACACCTGCTGAACCAAAACCAGAACAACCAACAACTCCGGTTGAGCCAGCACAACCAAGTCAACCTGAAGTTCCTGCTCCAACACCAGCAGAACCAGAGACTCCAACACCAGCACCTAGTGATAAACCTGAAGAGCCGACAACACCAACTGAGCCACAACCAGCACAACCAGCAACTCCAAGTGTTGACCTACCAGAAAATCCACCAATTAATGGTGCTGATAGTGAATTTGATCCATTCAAGCCATCAACAGAAACGCCAGTAGAACCAAAACCAGAAACACCAGCAACTCCAGCTATCCCAACAACACCAGGTTTGGTAACGACTGATGAACCAAGTGAAAACCAAATCCCTGATTATGTTGAAAAACCAGCTGAAGGATTGGAACACTTGGCTTGGGCACCAAATGGACACACTCCAAAATTGGTTTACCCACCAGGTAAACCAGGTGATGCAGTCCTCAAGAATGATAAAAACTACTACTTCGACGGTAGTGCACATTACTACTATGTACCATCTAACTCAGAGCGTACAGGTTACTCAGCATACTGGAAGTGGCTTGGAGGAAAATGGAAACTTCAAGGGATGACTGATCCAAACGATCCAGCTCGTGATCCAAAACTTCACGAAAACACTGCTGATGACGAGTACATGTACAGTGACAAGAACTCTAGCGTGAAACTTTACTCAACTAACTTGGTAACGACTGCTAAAGCAGGTCAAGCATTGCCATTCAAGAATGTTGAAGAGTTCAAAAACTATGTCATCGAAAAAATGAATCCTAAGTTCCTTGATAACTCTGGTTGGGATGCTAAAGCTGAGTGGGAAATCGAAGATCCAGAAATCTTTGAGAAGACGAAAGAAAACCCATACGCTAAGGACTATGTCTTGATTGCAAATCTCAAGAGTGGTGTCGAAGACAAGAAATACAGTGATGTAGAATTTGGTTATGTGAAGTTTGTTTACCGTGTTGAAGCAACAAACGATACAAACTATGACTATGTTTCAAAAGCGAAAGAAGCTTTCGCTAAAATCAATGAAGAGCGTAAAGCTCAAGGATTGAAAGAATTGACTTGGTCTGAAGACATTTATCAAAATCAAGCACTTCCAAAAGTAAATGAAATTTCACGTCAATACGATAGCACAGGCTTTGTAGGACGTCGTGATGAAGATGCTGCTGTTGTCGTTAAGAAATGGGCAAACAGTGGTTTGAGAGACTTGCTTCTCGATCCGAATGTCACTGAAGGAGCTGTAGCAGCAGTAGTTGATGGAAACGGTGTATACTACTGGGCATACAGTTACAAATAATTCAATCTTTTGAGATTGACTACTTTCTAAATAAGATAGAGGCTTTAAACAATTGATTAAAGCCTTTTTCTGACCCAATCAGGACAAACAAAAAGGAGCTCAAGGCTCCCTTTTTTAATGACTACAATGTTTTTTCTCTTTCTCTCACGACTAGCAAATCGACTTTTGCATGGCGGAGAATGTACTCAGATGAAGAACCAACCAAGAGGCGTTCAAAGGCATTGAGCCCTGTTGCACCAACGAGAATCAGGTCGACATTTTCTGCGTCTGGAATAGTACGGGCAAGGAGGGTTTTTGGATTTCCCATTTCGATGACGATGTGAATATCGGTCACACCAGCATCTCTTGCGCGCTTTTCGTACTCCTTCATCAGACTTTCAGCATCAACTTGGAGTTCTTCGTAAACTTCAGCATCAAAGGTAGACACGCTTTGAAGAGCGCGTGTGTCAATAACATGGGCAATGGTGAGTTTGGATTCGTTGCGTAGTGCAGTGTAAACACCTTTGACGAAAGCCAAGTCTGCTTCTTTAGAACCATCAATTGCGACCATAACATTTTGGTAACGTTGTGCCATAATGAAACCTCCTGAAATTTTCTTACTGTTATTGTAACCCTTTTCACTAAAGAAGTAAAGTAAAAATCATATTTAAATAAATATTATTGGAGATTCAATTTGGTGGAGATATGTTAAAATAAAAGAAAACGGGATAGCAGAAAACACAGTAGGGGGATGAGAAAGTATGAAAGATTCTGTTCAAGCTTCTAAAAAAATAAGTTTTCTTTATCATGGAATTATCCTTGTGTCACTTGTAGGAGAAGTAGTGATGCTTTGGCAGCTAGAAAGAGTCGTACCCGTTCTCTATCCAGGTTTTGTTGCTTTTCTTCTCTTTCACTTAGTCTACCACATCATTTTATTTGTGATTGCAAAGAGAAGTTGTCGCTTGGACTATTTGGTCACGTGGGGGCTCTTTCTCATGTTTAATCTTTTGTATGATTCTTTTATAGCGCTGATCTTTCTAGGTTTGTCTTTTGGTATGTGAGAAAATACTTCTGTATTCTAGTTGTTTAGACGGTGAGAACCTAGTCGTTGTGAGTTTTTTTCTTTGCTTGCTCATTTCAGGAAACTTGTCGCAATCCCTTTCTAGTGGTATAATGTTACTATCTCTATGAATTGAGGAAACAAGATGAAAGAATATAACAAGTCTAGTAAGTTAGAGCACGTTGCCTATGATATCCGTGGTCCTGTTTTGGAAGAAGCTATGCGGATGCGAGCAAACGGAGAAAAGATTTTACGTCTGAATACAGGAAATCCAGCAGAATTTGGCTTTACAGCGCCAGACGAGGTCATTCATGACTTGATTATGAATGCGCGTGATAGTGAGGGATATTCTGATTCCAAAGGGATTTTCTCAGCCCGCAAGGCCATCATGCAGTATTGCCAACTGAAGAAATTTCCCAATGTAGACATTGATGATATCTACCTTGGAAATGGTGTCAGTGAGCTGATTGTTATGTCCATGCAAGGGCTTTTGGATAATGGCGATGAGGTCTTGGTGCCTATGCCAGACTATCCTCTCTGGACAGCCGCGGTCAGCCTAGCTGGAGGAAATGCCGTTCACTATATCTGTGATGAAGCTGCAGAATGGTACCCAGATATTGACGATATTAAGTCAAAAATTACTTCCAATACCAAGGCAATCGTTCTTATCAATCCGAACAACCCAACTGGAGCCCTTTATCCTAAGGAACTCTTGTTGGAGATTATTGAGATTGCTCGTCAAAACGATTTGATCATCTTTGCGGATGAGATTTATGATCGCATGGTGATGGATGGGCATGTGCATACGCCTGTGGCTAGCTTGGCACCAGATGTTTTCTGTGTCAGCATGAATGGTCTGTCAAAATCTCACCGTATCGCTGGGTTCCGTGTAGGATGGATGGTCTTGTCTGGTCCTAAGCACCATGTCAAGGGCTATATCGAAGGTCTCAATATGCTGTCCAATATGCGTCTTTGCTCTAACGTTTTGGCCCAGCAAGTCGTACAAACTTCACTAGGTGGGCACCAGTCAGTGGATGAATTGCTCCTTCCTGGTGGACGGATCTATGAGCAAAGAAACTTCATTTACAATGCTATTCAAGATATCCCAGGTTTGTCTGCGGTCAAGCCGAAGGCAGGTCTTTATATCTTCCCTAAAATCGATCGCAATATGTACCGCATCGATGATGATGAACAGTTCGTTCTTGATTTCTTGAAGCGGGAAAAGGTTCTCTTGGTTCATGGTCGTGGTTTTAACTGGAAGGAACCAGACCATTTCCGTATCGTTTACCTTCCTCGTGTGGACGAATTGGCGCAAATCCAAGAAAAGATGACACGTTTCTTGAGCCAGTATCGTAGATAAGGCTTTCATAGGGAAAAGCAGGAAACATTTCCTTAGAGCTATTGACAAATAGGTCAGAATCAGATAGAATAGTAAAGTATGTTTAGTAACTGATCACTTTATAGCCGGCTAAACGAATACAAAATCTATGAGGAGGTATTCATCGTGAAACGTACTTATCAACCAAGTAAACTTCGTCGTGCGCGCAAACACGGATTCCGTAACCGTATGTCAACTAAAAACGGTCGTCGCGTATTGGCAGCTCGTCGTCGTAAAGGACGCAAAGTTTTGGCTGCATAATCCAAACGAATTCAACAAAGAAGTCAGTAGGAACTCGAGTCTACTGGCTTTTCTTTTTATCCTACATAGTGAACTGTCCACGAAATTTTCAATTTCAAATGGAACTCATGGAGGGCTCTTTTAAAAGGTCATATACAAAAAACTCAAAACCAGATATAAGTTACTGATTTTGAGTTTTTGTTTATTCTTTTAAGTGATAAGAGTAGCTAGCGATAACGACGTCTTCATGCCATCTGAGAGCGTATTTTAGTTTGAGGCTCATTTGATTGTGCAGGATATTTTGCCAAGGCTTGTTAGGGATAAACTGTGGGACAAGGACTGTAACAGTGTAGTTTTTTTGCTTAGCTTCTTGGGCGATTCGTTTGACATACTTAACGCTAGGGGTGATGATGTCGCGGTAGCTAGTATTGATATTCTTCAGAGTGATATTTGGGAAGTAATCGGCAAATTCCTGAAGAATTTCTTGGTCTTTTTCTGCCGTTTCTTTAGTAGAAATGTGCATGGCTAACACTTCGTCACCGATACTTTGAGCGTAGTTAATGGCTCCAACACTTACTCGAGTAACATTTCCTACTAGGACGAGAACCAGATTGCCGTCGTAAGTGCACTTTTCAATTCCTTCGTAGAGTCGCAGTTGTTTTGCCACTTTTTGGTAATGGCTGTGAATGGACAAAAAGAGGAAGGTTAGAACTAGGATAATTGGGAAGAATGGCCAGATATCACCCAGTCTGAAGAGGAGTAAAATGAGGACAATAGCATAACAAATGATGGCCCCTAGGATATTAGCAAAGGCAGGTTTTAAGAAGTTTGCTCCTTTTTCCTTTTTCCAATGACGAATCATCCCAGTCTGAGAAAGGGCAAAGGGAACGAAGACCCCGATAGTATAAAGAGGAATCAAGCGTTCAGTATTCCCGTTAAAAATGAGAAGAAGGATCATAGCTCCAAAAGCCAGAGTTAAGATACCGTTGGAGTAGCCAAGGCGATCCCCTTTTTCCATAAAGAGATGGGGCATGTACTTGTTTTTAGCCATATTGTAAGCCAGCATAGGGAAGGCTGAAAAGCCAGTATTTGCAGCTACAGCTAGAATCAAGGCTGTTGAGAACTGGAAGAGATAGTAGCTAGCATGACCAAAGAATGAATCACCAAGAATGCCCTTGGCCATTTGCGAGAGGATGGTTTCTCCATTTTGAGGTGTGATGCCCATCCAGTAGTTTAGGAAGGTAATGCCTGCAAAAAGAAATCCTAAAATCAAGGACATGATGGTCAGGGTCTGAGCAGCATTCTTTTCTTTCGGAGTTTTGAAAAATGGTACCGCATTTGAAATAGCCTCAACCCCTGTCAGAGAGGCAGAGCCACTGGTAAAGGCTCTCAATAGGAGAACGATGGAAAGGCTCGGAACGGTTTGCCCAATGGTTGAAGTCGCCTGATAGTTTAGGGAACCTGTAAATAGTTGAAAGAACCCATAAAGCAAGAGAAAGACGGTACTGAAGATAAAGAGGTAGACGGGAATCATCAGAGAGCTGGCAGATTCTTTCAATCCTCTTAAATTCAAGAGCATGAGCAGGCAGACTAGGAAAATAGAGATATGAAGATTGTAGGGATGGAGGGCAGGGATGGCTGCTGTAATAGCATCAGCTCCAGACGCAACGGATACGGCTACTGTCAGCATATAGTCAACAAGGAGGCTGCCCCCTGCAATCAAGCCTAGTTCAGGGGAGAGATTTTCCCGAGTGACCATATAAGCTCCTCCACCTTGAGGATAGGCGTGAATAATTTGACGATAGGAAATGGTCAAACTAGCGAGGAGTAAGAGGACAAAAATACCGATAGGGAGGCTCCACCAAATAGCGAGAGGAGAGAGACTGACTAAAACGAGAATGACTTGTTCGGGTCCATAGGCAATAGAAGACAGGGCATCACTGGATAACATTGCAAGTGCCTGCATTTTTCCCAACAATCCCCCTTCACCGTCTGTGAGAGACTTGAGTGGTCGACCGATAAAGGTATATTTTAATTTTCTAAACATTTTCTTTTCCTTTGCTGAAAATTTCAATAAGTGTTATTATACTGCTTTGAAAAAAGGCAGTCAAGGGAGAATGATCGGTATTAGAATATTTTTACAAGCCGGGGGATGCTATTTTTGGTATAATAGATGGAAGAAAATGAGGTTAGAAGAGATGATTTTTGATACGCACACACATTTAAATGTAGAAGAATTTGCAGGACGTGAGGCCGAAGAAATCGCCTTGGCTGCTGAGATGGGTGTGACACAGATGAATATTGTTGGTTTTGATAAGCCAACCATTGAACGAGCCCTGGAGTTGGCAGATGAGTATGAGCAACTCTACGCAACTATTGGCTGGCATCCGACGGAAGCAGGGACTTACACAGATGAGGTCGAAGCTTACTTGCTTGAAAAACTAAAACATCCCAAGGTTGTTGCCTTGGGGGAGATTGGTCTGGACTACCATTGGATGACAGCACCTAAGGAAGTACAGGAGCAGGTTTTTCGTCGTCAGATTCAGTTGTCTAAGGATTTGAATTTGCCTTTTGTGGTCCATACCCGTGATGCGCTAGAAGATACTTATGAGATTATCAAGGGTGAGGGCGTTGGTCCTCGTGGTGGGATTATGCATTCATTTTCAGGCTCTTTGGAGTGGGCTGAGAAGTTTGTCGAGCTTGGAATGACTATTTCTTTCTCAGGTGTGGTGACCTTTAAAAAAGCGACGGATATCCAAGAGGCTGCTAGGGAACTTCCTTTGGACAAGATTTTGGTAGAGACGGATGCCCCTTACCTAGCTCCTGTTCCTAAACGTGGCCGTGAAAACAAAACAGCCTACACACGCTATGTGGTGGACTTTATCGCCGACTTGCGTGGGATGACGACTGAGGAGTTAGCCGCAGTAACAACTGCAAATGCAGAGCGTATCTTTGGATTGGACAGAAAGTGATGAAAGAAAAAATTTCCCAAGTCATCGTGGTTGAAGGTCGCGATGATACGGCCAATCTCAAACGTTACTTTGATGTAGAGACCTATGAAACACGAGGTTCTGCAATAAATGACCAGGATATAGAGCGGATTCAGCGCCTGCATGAACTGCATGGAGTCATTGTCTTTACAGATCCAGATTTTAATGGGGAGCGGATTCGTCGCATGATTATGACGGCCATTCCAACAGTACAGCATGCCTTTCTCAAGCGAGATGAGGCTGTTCCCAAATCTAAGTCCAAGGGACGTTCTCTGGGAATCGAACACGCCAGCTATGAAGATCTAAAAACAGCGCTGACTCAGGTGACAGAGCAATTTGAAAACGAGAACGAGTTTGACATCAGTCGTGGTGACTTGATTCGACTAGGTTTCTTGGCGGGAGCGGACAGTCGTAGGCGCCGAGAGTATCTAGGCGAACAGCTCCGCATCGGCTATTCCAACGGCAAGCAACTCCTCAAGCGGTTGGAGTTATTTGGGATAACCTTGGCAGAAGTGGAAGAAGTGATGGCTAAGTATTCAGACTAACGGAGTCAGAAATGAAAAAAGTGATTATTACGGGTGGCAATAGTGGTATTGGCTACCAGTCTGCTAAACAGTTGGCTGAAAAGGGTTGGTCGGTAACTCTCTTTTGTAGACGGAAAGAAGCTGCTGAGCAAGCCTGTGAGGAAATCTGCCAACAAACAGGAAATCCGCATGTAGATTATATCTTGGCTGATTTATCTGATTTGGAGAGTATCAAGAAAGCGGTAGAACAGTATATCCAAAAGGAAGAGACTTTAGATGTTTTAATGAACAATGCAGCTGACTTTGATTTGTCAGTCAAAAAGCCCATCCTGACTAGGGAGGGATTAGAAAAGCAATTTGCGACCAATGTTGTCGCCCCTTTCTTGCTTTCTATCTTGTTGAAAGGTTTGTTGGAAAAATCTGAGCGTGGCCGAATTATTAATATTTCTTCCCAAGGGCTGATGCTTTATCCTTTCATGAAGCTTGATTTTGAAAATTTAACTGGTCAAAAACATTATAGTCCTGCCAAGACCTATTATCAGAATAAACTGGCCTTGTTGATGCTGTCGCTTTATATGCGGAAACATTGGAAAGGTATCAAAATTCAGGCAATCCGTGTGACCAATGTCAAAGTTGATATGCGCCGCTATGATCACCTCAGCGCTTTTATGAAAAATTTGTATAAAATCAAGTCAAGATTTTCAATTAGTCCTGAAGAAATGGCCAAAGTCTACACAGTCTTATCTACAGAAGATGGCCATGACGGTTTTCTGTATGACGAGAAATGCAGGGAAGTAAAAGCAAATAGATCTGCTTACGAAGAAGAGGAGCAAGCAAAACTCTATTTCTTACTTGAACAACTGACATTTTCAAGAGACAATCTATAAAGAATTAGAAAAATAAATTTTATGCTTACTTCAATAGTGGAAAGAAATTTAGATATCGAAATCTGTTTGGAGAGTCCTGAAAAGTGATAACAATAACCAGATAACCCGAAAATATAAGGGGAATGTGTTACAATAGAGGTAATAGCATATGCTTCAACTATGCTCAATACCATGCCTGATAAAAAAAGATAATTGATAAAATCAGCACTTGGGTGAAATTAATGAGGAAAAGCAATGGGAATTTTTGATTTTTTTAAAAAGACAGAAGCACAGAAGACAACAGAAGAAACCAAAGGAGATGCTTGTCTAGGAGTTTTGGGGTTCTTTCCAATGAAAGAAAAGAGGGAATTACTGATTGCTGCGACTTTGGAAGGGAGTTTGACAGTTGGTGATCGTCTTCAGTTTTGCAATCCTGATCAAGGTATGGATACTCTTGAAACTGTAGTTGTAAAAAAACTTACTTGCCAAAACAAAGATGTGAATTCCCTTAGCGATGAGGAGTTAGTTTATCTAGAAATCGATATGCTTCCCTCTCTAGCTAAGTTAAAAAAGGGAAGTGTGCTCTATAGTCCTGGTGTAGATGAAAAAAAGCGTTTATCTAGCTATGCTTATGCTCTCTATCGAGCTTTTGTGACTATTCAAGAAGGTAAAGTAAGCGATGAGGACTATCAGAACCTTAGTCTTGATGATAGTATCGAAATTTTACAGGCTTTTTTATGGGATTGTCGTCAAAAACCAAAAAGTGAAGAGAGCAATCAAGAAAATACTCGTAAGTCAGAGCGTCTAGCAGAAATTGTCAAGGACAAGTTGCTAGAAGCAGATTCGATTTATGCAGTTTATTCAGAAAATACTGGGGAACCTTATCTTTTCTCAACTACATATGATAGAGGTGACGAAGGCTATCTATGCACTGACCCGATGATTATGCTATTTACCCCTCGTTGGTATCATCAGTATAAGGAAACAATTGAAAACCAATTAAAAGTGGTAAAACGGATTGAAAATACGGAAGATAAAAAAGGAATTGAGAATTTTCTTGGAACAGCCTTTTACTTGAATGGTGCTTTAGGAGCATTCTTTAATACCAAAGAAGTTAGTATAAGTTCTTCTATTTTAGTTCAAAAACCAGATTTTTCAGGCTTGCCAGAGATACAAGTTCCTGTTATGAACCCTGATATTGTGAGATGGATGCTTTTGATGGGACAGATGGATAGACCGACTACAGAAGAGGAAGAATTAATTTATAAACTCTATTATAAGTTCTTTTCAATGGCAATGCCAAAAGCTAAATTCCTTCTTCCTATAAATGCATCATCAGGATTTCCTGAACCTAGTCAGGAAAGTAATGCTCATGTTTTAGAAGAATCTGCTACATTTAATCTTCCGACTAGAGAAGGAAAAAATGGACGAAATTCGGTTTCAGTTTTTACGGATTGGAAACGTTTGCGAATGGTTTTCGATGAAAATTGGAGCGCTATGATTGAAAACGCTGGAGGCATGATTGAAATCTTTGACTATGCCATTAACCAGACTGAGTATTATAAAGCGGGTGTTTATGTCAGTGACAAAGCGTTTAAAGAAATGCAACAGTTCAGTGAGGAACTAGAAGGAAGAGCTAAAGGTTGATCAAGGGATGAAAATAATCGTTGATAGAGAGTCTATCTGTATGGGTGATGATGTTCTGCCTCACAAGGTAGAACTTGAAGTTCCTGAGGACATAACAGTAGAGGAATTTTGTGATTTTCTTCAAAAGGACAGATATTTGCCTAGATTGGATACAGAGTGGCTTCTCCGACATGGTGGGCAGACAATAACAAGCTATCATACAGAAACAAAAGAACTGACGAATCCCAATATCTATTTAAAAGACCTGATTCATCAGACTTCTAGAGGAAACGAATTTGTTTGGATATATCGCCGTTCCTATTAGAAAAGAGAATAAATGATTTTCTTAAAAGATAATGAATGAAAATTAGAACAATATGCATTGATTTTTTGACAACAAGAGGCAATCTAAACAGTTGGCCCTGTTTGGAGTGACTTTGACGGAAGGCAAAGCCTTCATAAAAATGGTGAAAGGAAACGATATGGCAAATAGAAGCTATATTTATTTAAAAAACGGGAAAGACGTACGTATTTTAACAGAGGGAGTTTACACCATTCCTTATTTTTGGCAATTATTTTGGGATGAAAAAGATGTGCGAATGCCTAATATTCTATGGAAAAAATTTAATATCTTACTTCCTATTGAAAAATTTCAGAAAAAGGCCACCCAAAACCGCTCCTTTTTAGAAAAGAACGCTCCTCAGACCTTGCAACTATATGATGATTTTGTTCGCTATATTCTTGCAAATGTCAAAGCAGGTGACATGCTAGGATTTGATGTTTTAGAAGTTGCTGACATGGATGGATTGACTACAGCTTCGCGTAAGCTTATAAAAAATATCCGAGCCATTCAGGAAAATCAACCCCAAGAATTGGATTTTTCTTTAACAGAAAAGAACGTAATTTGGTCTGCTATGGGATTTCCTGATTATTATGCCTCAAAATTATTGCCAGAAGATAATATTCTAGACTCGGTTGCATACCAAGATGAGTTGAAGAAAATGCAAGGCCCAAAAGATAATCAAGAACAAGACCAAGAAGAAAAACAAGCACAAGGTCGAGAAGAGAATCAAAAACAAGACCAAGAAGAAAAACAAGCACAGGATCAAGAAGAGAGCCAAGAAAAACATCAAGAAGACGAGCAAGCGCAAGGCCAAGAAAATGAGCAAGCACCACGCAAAGAAGATGAGCAAGTGCTCGATGAGACCGGTGTCGAATCTAAAGATGACGAGTACCATATACCTTTGAGATTTTGGTTTCTCTTGGTGTTGGTAATTGTTTGGGTTTATAGATTGTTTTTAGCTAACAAATAGAAAAGAGAATAAATGAGAATTGCAGATTATAGCGTGACCAAGGCAGTGCTGGAGCGTCACGGTTTTACCTTTAAAAAGTCCTTCGGGCAAAATTTCCTGACGGATACCAATATCCTTCAAAAAATCGTGGATACGGCTGAAATTGATGATCAGGTTAATGTCATTGAAATTGGGCCAGGAATTGGTGCTTTGACGGAGTTTTTGGCTGAGCGTGCGGCAGAGGTTATGGCCTTTGAGATTGACCACCGTTTGGTACCGATTTTAGCAGATACTCTGCGTGATTTTGACAATGTGACAGTGGTCAACGAGGACATTCTCAAAGTTGACTTGGCGCAACATATCCAGAGTTTCAAAAATCCAGACCTACCAATCAAGGTAGTAGCCAACTTGCCTTACTACATTACGACTCCTATTCTCATGCACTTGATCGAGAGTGGCATTCCCTTTAGTGAGTTTGTCGTCATGATGCAAAAAGAAGTGGCGGACCGTATCTCAGCACAGCCAAATACCAAGGCTTATGGTAGTTTGTCTATTGCTGTGCAGTATTACATGACAGCTAAGGTTGCCTTCATCGTGCCTCGTACGGTCTTTGTGCCAGCACCAAATGTGGATTCAGCCATCTTGAAAATGGTGCGCCGTCCAGAGCCAGCCGTAGCAGTGAAAGATGAGCAGTTCTTCTTTAAGGTTTCCAAGGCTAGTTTCACTCATCGTCGCAAGACCTTGTGGAACAACTTAACAGGCTACTTTGGGAAAACTGATGAAGTCAAGGACAAACTGACCAAGGCTTTGGATCAGGCAGGCTTGTCTCCATCTGTGCGTGGTGAAGCTCTTAGCTTGGCAGAATTTGCTAGTCTGGCAGATGCGCTTAAAGGACAAGGACTCTAAGATGCAGGGACAAATCATTAAAGCCTTGGCGGGCTTCTATTATGTGGAGAGTGATGGCCAAGTCTATCAGACACGCGCGCGTGGAAATTTCCGCAAAAAAGGTCATACGCCCTATGTTGGGGATTGGGTAGATTTTTCTGCAGAGGAAAATTCCGAAGGTTATATCCTCAAGATTCATGAACGGAAAAACAGTCTGGTCCGTCCGCCTATTGTCAATATTGACCAAGCCGTGGTGATCATGTCCGTCAAGGAACCTGATTTTAACAGCAATTTGATGGATCGGTTCTTGGTTCTTCTAGAACACAAGGGCATCCATCCCATCGTCTATATTTCCAAAATGGATTTGCTGGAAGATAGTGAAGAATTAAGTTTTTACCAACAAACCTATCGTGCCATTGGTTATGACTTTGTGACCAGTAAAGAGGAACTCCTGCCCCTGTTGACAGGAAAAGTGACGGTCTTTATGGGGCAGACAGGTGTTGGAAAATCAACACTCCTCAATAAAATCGCACCAGATCTCAATCTTGAAACAGGAGAGATCTCAGACAGTCTAGGTCGTGGTCGCCATACCACTCGAGCTGTTAGTTTTTACAATCTCAATGGGGGTAAAATCGCGGACACGCCAGGATTTTCATCACTGGATTATGAAGTGTCAACGGCTGAAGACCTCAATCAGGCCTTTCCAGAGATTGCCAGTGTCAGTCGAGACTGTAAATTCCGTACTTGTACCCATACCCATGAACCGTCCTGTGCGGTTAAGCCAGCTGTAGAAGAAGGAACCATTGCAACCTTCCGTTTTGACAACTACCTGCAATTTCTCAGTGAGATTGAAAATCGCAGAGAAACCTACAAAAAAGTCAGCAAAAAAATTCCAAAATAAGGAGAAACAGATGTCTCAATACAAGATTGCTCCGTCAATTCTGGCAGCAGATTATGCCAACTTTGAACGAGAAATTAAACGTCTAGAAGCAACTGGGGCTGAATATGCCCATATCGATATTATGGATGGTCACTTTGTACCACAAATCAGTTTTGGTGCCGGTGTGGTTGAAGCTCTTCGCCCCCATAGCAAGATGGTCTTTGACTGCCACTTGATGGTCGCTAATCCAGAGCATCATTTAGAGGACTTTGCGCGTGCAGGTGCAGATATCATCAGCATTCATGTCGAAGCAACGCCTCATATCCATGGGGCTCTTCAAAAAATTCGTTCTCTTGGTGTCAAACCTTCTGTTGTCATTAACCCTGGTACGCCTGTGGAGGCAATCAAGCACGTTCTTCACCTAGTTGACCAAGTCTTGGTCATGACAGTGAATCCTGGATTTGGTGGGCAAACTTTTCTGCCTGAAACCATGGACAAGGTTCGTGAGTTGGTTGCCCTTCGTGAGGAAAAAGGTTTGAGCTTTGAGATTGAAGTCGATGGCGGTATTGATGACCAAACCATTGCTCAAGCCAAAGAAGCTGGAGCAACCGTTTTTGTAGCAGGGTCTTATGTCTTTAAGGGAGATGTCAATGAACGAGTGCAAACTCTCAGAAAACAACTGGACTAGGGTTGCTGTTTTTGCCGGCGGAGATCGCGGTCATTATCGGACGAATTTTGATTGCTTTGTCGGTGTGGATCGTGGCTCACTCTGGGTCTTGGAAGAAGACCTGCCTCTCGCTCTAGCAGTTGGGGATTTTGATTCGGTGACTGCAGAAGAGCGTCAGTTGATTCAAAAACGTACCCAACATTTTGTTCAAGCTCAGCCAGAAAAAGATGATACGGATCTGGAATTGGCTCTCTTGACCATCTTTGAGCAAAATTCTCAGGCTCAGGTGACTATTTTTGGGGCTTTGGGTGGTCGTATTGATCATATGCTGGCCAATGTCTTTCTGCCTAGCAATCCCAAGTTGGCCCCCTATATGCGCCAAATCGCGATTGAGGATGGGCAAAATGTGATTGCCTATTGTCCAGAAGGGACCAGTCGGCTTCAACCACGTTTAGACTATGACTATCTAGCCTTTATGCCAGTTCGGGATAGCCAGCTGACTATTCTTGGTGCCAAGTACGAATTGACAGAGGAAAATTTTTTCTTTAAAAAAGTGTACGCTTCTAACGAATATATAGATAGGGAAGTTTCGGTAACTTGCCCAGATGGCTATGTAGTCGTGCTACATAGCAAGGACAGGAGGTAGGATGGAGACTGTATTACTACTATTATTAATTGCCAACCTAGCTGGACTCTTTCTCATTTGGCAAAGGCAAGATAAGCAAGACAAGTACCTAGCCAAGAGTTTGGAGGATCAAGCAGACAATCTTTCAGATCAACTGGATTATCGCTTTGAACAAGCCAGACAAGCCAGTCAGCTAGATAAAAAAGACTTGGAAGTGGCTGTCAGCGACCGTTTGCAAGAAGTGCGAATGGAGTTGCACCAAGGCCTGACGCAAGTCCGTCAAGAAATGACAGATAATCTTTTGCAAACTAGAGACAAGACTGACCAACGCCTTCAAGCCCTGCAGGAGTCCAATGAGCAACGCTTGGAACAAATGCGCCAAACGGTCGAAGAAAAGCTAGAAAAGACCTTGCAGACGCGCTTGCAGGCTTCCTTCGAGACAGTTTCCAAGCAACTAGAGTCTGTCAACCGTGGTCTTGGAGAGATGCAGACAGTTGCCCGTGATGTCGGTGCCCTCAATAAGGTTCTCTCTGGAACCAAAACGAGAGGCATTCTGGGAGAATTGCAACTGGGGCAAATCATCGAAGACATCATGACTCCTGCCCAGTACGAACGAGAATTTGCAACGGTTGAGAACTCCAGTGAACGAGTAGAGTATGCCATCAAGTTACCTGGCCAAGCCAATCAAGAATATGTCTACTTACCGATTGACTCCAAGTTTCCACTGGCAGATTATTACCGCTTAGAAGAAGCTTATGAAGCAGGCGATAAGGACGAGATTGAACGTTGTCGCAAGTCACTTTTAGCAAGCGTCAAGCGCTTTGCCAAGGATATCAAGAGCAAGTATCTGGCGCCGCCTCGAACGACCAATTTTGGAGTCTTGTTTGTTCCAACAGAAGGACTTTACTCAGAAATCGTCCGCAATCCGGTCTTCTTTGATGATTTGAGACGGGAGGAGCAGATTATTGTCGCGGGTCCAAGTACCCTATCGGCCTTGCTTAACTCCCTATCAGTTGGCTTCAAAACTCTCAATATCCAAAAGAGTGCTGACCATATCAGCAAGACCCTAGCTAGTGTCAAGACCGAGTTTGGCAAGTTCGGAGGCATTCTGGTCAAGGCGCAAAAGCATCTCCAACATGCCTCTGGCAATATTGATGAATTATTAAACCGTCGTACTACAGCTATCGAGCGGACGCTCCGTCACATTGAGTTATCAGAAGGTGAGCCTGCGCTTGATCTACTCCATTTCCAAGAAGATGAGGAAGAATATGAAGATTAGTCACATGAAAAAAGATGAGCTGTTTGAAGGTTTTTACCTGATTAAGTCAGCTGACCTGAGACAGACGCGTGCTGGGAAAAATTACCTAGCCTTTACCTTCCAAGACGATAGTGGCGAGATTGAAGGGAAACTCTGGGATGCCCAACCTCATAACGTCGAGGCCTTTACCGCAGGGAAAGTGGTCCACATGCAGGGGCGCAGAGAAGTTTATAACAACACTCCTCAAGTCAATCAAATCACGCTTCGTTTACCTCAACCTGGGGAACCCAATGATCCAGCTGACTTCAAGGTTAAATCTCCGGTTGATGTCAAGGAGATTCGTGACTACATGTCACAAATGATTTTCAAGATTGAAAATCCTGTCTGGCAGCGTATCGTTCGTAGTCTCTACACCAAGTATGATAAGGAATTCTACTCCTATCCGGCTGCCAAGACCAACCACCACGCCTTTGAAACAGGTTTAGCCTATCATACAGCAACCATGGTGCGCTTGGCAGATGCCATCAGTGAGATTTATCCTCAGCTCAACAAGAGCCTCCTCTATGCGGGAATTATGTTGCATGACTTGGCCAAGGTTCTAGAACTCAGCGGTCCTGATCAGACGGAGTACACAGTGCGAGGCAATCTCATCGGTCATATCGCCCTCATCGATAGCGAAATTACCAAGACAGTTATGGAACTCGGTATCGATGATACTAGAGAAGAAGTGGTGCTACTGCGCCATGTCATCCTCAGTCATCATGGCTTGCTGGAGTATGGAAGTCCAGTCCGTCCACGCATTATGGAGGCAGAAATTATCCATATGATTGACAATCTAGATGCCAGCATGATGATGATGTCAACAGCTCTAGCTTTGGTGGATAAAGGAGAGATGACCAATAAAATCTTTGCTATGGACAATCGTTCCTTCTATAAACCAGATTTAGATTAATAATTTAAGAAAAACGAGCATTTTTTACGCAATAATGTTCGTTTTTTTATGTGAATGTGGTATAATGGATAAAATATCAAAATTAAATGGAATGGTAAATAAAAATGAAATTAAGAAGAAGTGATCGGATGGTTGTCATTTCCAACTATTTGATTAATAATCCATACAAACTAACAAGTCTCAACACCTTTGCAGAAAAGTACGAATCTGCTAAATCATCGATTTCAGAGGACATCGTGATTATCAAGCGTGCCTTTGAGGAAATCGAAATCGGTCATATTCAGACTGTAACTGGAGCAGGTGGTGGCGTTATCTTTACACCATCAATCTCGAGTCATGAAGCCAAAGAAATGATCGCCGACTTACGTGATAAACTTTCAGAAAGCGACCGTATCTTGCCAGGTGGCTACATCTATCTGTCTGATCTGCTTAGTACACCTGCCATTTTGAAAAATATTGGGCGTATCATTGCCAAGAGCTTTATGGACCAAAAAATCGATGCCGTTATGACAGTAGCAACAAAAGGTGTGCCACTCGCAAATGCAGTTGCCAATGTCCTCAATGTTCCATTTGTCATTGTGCGCCGTGATTTGAAAATTACCGAAGGTTCAACGGTCAGCGTCAACTATGTTTCAGGTTCCAGCGGTGACCGCATTGAGAAAATGTTCCTTTCAAAACGCAGTCTCAAGGCAGGCAGTCGTGTCTTGATCGTGGATGACTTCTTGAAAGGTGGCGGAACTGTCAACGGGATGATTAGTCTCTTGCGTGAGTTTGATTCAGAATTGGCTGGTGTTGCAGTCTTTGCAGACAATGCCCAAGAAGAACGTGAAAAGCAGTTTGATTACAAGTCACTCTTGAAAGTAACCAATATTGATGTTAAGAACCAATCCATCGATGTTGAGATTGGAAATATCTTTGACGAAGACAAATAAGAGATAGAACTAAAGGTTGGAACGATTGTCCCAGCCTTTCTTTGCAAACAGAATAGAAGGATGCTTATGAAAACACCATTTATCAGCCGTGAAGATTTAGAAACAATTGTTGCAGAGTTCCCGACTCCCTTTCACTTGTATGATGAGAAGGGGATTCGTGAAAAAGCAAGAGCAGTCAACCAGGCCTTTTCTTGGAATAAGGGATTCAAAGAATATTTTGCCGTCAAGGCCACTCCAACCCCAGCCATCTTGAAAATCCTCCAAGAGGAAGGTTGTGGTGTGGACTGTTCTAGTTATGTGGAACTTTTGATGAGCCATAAACTGGATTTCCCCGGTTCTGAGATCATGTTCTCATCAAACAATACGCCAGACCAAGAGTACGCTTATGCGCGTGAATTGGGTGCAACTATTAACTTGGATGCCTTTGAAGATATTGAACATCTGGAGCGTGCAGCAGGTATTCCAGAAATCATCTCTTGTCGTTACAATCCTGGAGGCGTTTTTGAGCTAGGAACAGATATCATGGACAATCCTGGAGAAGCCAAGTTTGGCATGACCAAGGACCAGCTTTTTGAAGCCTTTGCAGTTTTAAAGGAAAAAGGAGCCAAGACATTTGGGATTCACTCTTTCCTAGCATCCAATACTGTCACCCATCTCTACTACCCAGAGTTGGCGCGTCAGCTTTTTGAATTGGCTGTTGAAATCAAGGAAAAGTTGGGTATTTCGTTAGACTTTATCAATCTTTCCGGCGGTATTGGTGTCAACTATCGTCCTGAGCAGGAGCCAAATGACATTGCTGTGATTGGTGAGGGAGTTCGTAAGGTTTATGAGGAAGTCCTTACGCCAGCAGGTCTTGGTCAGGTTAAAATTTTCACCGAATTGGGCCGCTTTATGTTAGCCCCTCACGGAGCTTTGGTCACAAGAGTCACTCATAAGAAAAAAACTTACCGTACCTATCTAGGTGTGGATGCTTCAGCAGTCAACCTCATGCGTCCAGCCATGTATGGGGCCTACCACCATATCACTAATCTTACTCATCCAGATGAACCTGTTGAGGTGGTAGACGTGGTCGGTTCACTCTGTGAAAACAATGATAAATTTGCAGTGAACCGCGAACTACCTCATACAGAAATCGGTGATTTGCTAGTGATTCATGATACAGGTGCACATGGATTCTCCATGGGTTACCAGTATAATGCCAAACTACGCTCGGCAGAAATCCTCTATACCGAAGAAGGCAAAGCCCGCCAAATCCGCCGTGCAGAGCGCCCTGAGGACTATTTCGCAACCTTATATGGTTTTGATTTTGAACCAGATCACTAAAAGGGAATGAAAATGAAAGTGAAAAACAGATTGCTTTCTAAAAAATAGACAAAAAACCTTGTTTTTCATCTCACTCGTGATATAATAAAACTATAAAACGGTTTCAAGGAAGGTGACGATATGTCTGAAGAAACAATTGACTATGGACAAGTGACAGGAATGGTGCATTCGACAGAGAGTTTTGGGGCGGTAGATGGCCCTGGGATTCGGTTTATTGTCTTTTTGCAGGGCTGTCACATGCGTTGCCAGTACTGCCATAACCCAGACACATGGGCTATGGAGACCAATAAATCACGCGAACGGACAGTAGACGATGTCTTGACAGAAGCCCTTCGCTACCGTGGTTTCTGGGGAGACAAGGGAGGAATCACTGTCAGTGGTGGAGAAGCCCTCTTACAGATTGATTTCCTAATTGCCCTCTTTACCAAGGCCAAGGAAAAAGGAATCCACTGTACCTTGGATACCTGTGCCCTTCCGTTCCGTAATAAACCACGTTATCTCGAAAAGTTTAATAAACTCATGGCGGTAACAGACTTGGTTCTTCTGGATATCAAGGAAATCAACGAAGAACAGCACAAGATTGTCACAAGCCAAACCAATAAAAACATCTTGGCCTGTGCCCAGTACCTATCAGATATCGGGAAGCCTGTTTGGATTCGCCACGTGCTGGTTCCAGGATTGACAGATAGAGATGAGGATTTGATCGAACTTGGTAAGTTTGTCAAGACCCTCAAAAATGTTGACAAGTTTGAAATCCTACCTTATCATACGATGGGAGAATTCAAGTGGCGTGAACTTGGGATTCCTTATTCGCTTGAAGGGGTCAAACCTCCAACAGCAGACCGTGTCAAGAATGCCAAGGAATTGATGGATACAGAAAGTTACCAAGATTACATGAAACGTGTTCATGGATAAAAAAGAAGCCTGATGGAGACATCGGGCTTTTGTGATGCAAAAAGACTTAGCCTCTCAGCTAAGCCTTTTTCTTATTTTCTAGAATGTTGTTTACCAGCATTGCGTTTTTTATGTTTCTTATTAGTCATGATCGCAGTTGCTTGGTTTGGAGTGACATCTTTGCGTCCGCCTCCAGTTGAAAATGAACTTGCTTTTGGTGGGTTTTTTGCAAATTCTTCACGAACTTTTTTGCGGAGTTTTGGACGAACAACATAGTTAACGATGAACTGTTGGAGAATCATCATGAAACCACCGACAACCCAGTAAAGCGTCACACTGGCTGGTGCGAAGAGGGAGAAGACGACAATCATGAGTGGACTCACGTAAATCATTCTTTTTAGTTGATCTCTTTGCATCTCGTCTTCTACTCCATGAAGTGAAAGAAGTGATTGGAGATAGTAGAGGATACCAGCGAAAGCGACAAGGAGCAGACTTGGTGAACCAAGATCGATACCCAAGAAGGTAGAGCTAGCTACCCCGTCAGTGTATTGGGCTGCAAAGTAGATAGCAGAGAAGAAAGGCATTTGAATGAGGATAGGGAAACATCCTACACCACCGAACATGCTAATGCCATGTTCTTTCTGAGCTGCAAAGAGAGCTTGTTGAGCCTCAAGTTTTTCTTCTTGAGTTGTTGCCTCTTTGAGACGTGTTTGATGTGGTTCAAGCACGTGTTTGAGGGCATTCATCTTTTCAGAGTGAAGCGTTGCCTTCCATGATTGGTAGATACCAAGTGGCAAGATAATCAAGCGCACGATGATGGTTACGATGATGATAGCCACACCAAAGCCTAGACCTTTATCAGTAGCGAAGTACTTGATAGCTTCAGCCATAGGTGCTCCGATGGTATTCCAAATCAATCCTGTAGGTTGTCCTGTGGCTTTGTCTACTTGGACACAGCCTGTCAAGACGAGTAGCATAGCCACTCCCATAGCAGAGAGGGCAAAACGTTTAATAGATTTCAATGTTTTCATTCCTTCTTTAAAAATTATACCTTTCTATTCTACTGTTTTTTTGTAAAATATACAATAGTTCTAGAGACCTAATTTGCGACTTTGAAGTCCGAATAGGATGAAAAGTTGCTCATTTGTACATCTAGATAGGTAACTTTTGAAAAAGGTGTCGGACCTTTTCGGATTTCTTGGATAAATTTTGCCATAGTGGCAGAGGAGTCTGCCTGAGCAAGAATTTCCACTGTGCCATCGTCGTTATTCCAGACACGACCAGTGATGCCACCGATTTCAAGAGCTAAAGTAACAACACCCCAACGAAAACCAACACCCTGCACCCTGCCTTGGGCAATCATTCTAACCTTTTGCATACCAAACCCCTTTGATTGTGTTATAATATTTCTATGACTATTATAACCTCAAAAGCCAATTCTGTGGTAAAAAATGCCAAGAAATTACATCAAAAAAAATATCGAAAGTCTGCTTATTTGATTGAAGGCTGGCACTTATTCGAAGAAGCTGTTCAAGCAGGAGTGACGATTGAAAAGGTCTTTGCCCTAGAAAGTTACCGAGATCAGCTAGTTGCTTTTCCTCAAACTATTTGGGTTTCAGAGGAGATTTTGCTAGATTTGGCAGATACGCAAACTCCTCAAGGCATTGTTGCAGTGATTCAAAAAGAAGAAGTGGGACTGCCTGATCTCCATCAGGGCAAGTATCTATTTTTAGAGGATGTTCAAGATCCTGGTAATGTGGGCACCATGATTCGGACGGCGGATGCGGCAGGTTTTACAGGGGTTATTGTTTCAGACAAGTCAGCAGATATATACAGTCTCAAGACCCTGCGTTCCATGCAAGGAAGTCATTTTCATTTGCCTATCTATCGTATGCCTCTTGTCAGCTTTGTAGAAGAGGCAAAGAAGAGCAATTTGCCCATTCTGGCAACGACCTTATCGAGAGAGTCAAAGGATTATCGTGAGCTTTCTTCACTAGAGAACTTTGTTTTAGTCATGGGAAATGAAGGGCAGGGGATTAGTTCTGTCATGGCTGAGAGTGCTGATCAGCTGGTTCATATTGGCATGAAAGGCCGAGCAGAAAGTCTCAACGTAGCAGTTGCAGCAGGAATTTTGATGTTTTATTTTAGCTAATTTATAAAATCTTTGTTATAATCAAGACATATTTATAGAAAAAGGAGAATCAGAATGAATCAAACGATTATTCAAGAACGTTCAGGTCTTAATCAATTTTACGCTAAGGTTTATGCTTTTGTGGGACTTGGGATTGGTCTATCGGCTCTCGTGTCAGCTTTGATGTTGACAGTCTTCCAAGCTCAATTGACTTACTTTTTAATGCATGGCCGTCTCTGGTTGATGATTGCAACTTTTGCAGAACTTGGTTTAGTCTTTGTTGCAAGTAGCATGGCTACAAAAAATAGCCCAGCAGCTCTCCCAGTATTTTTAGTTTATTCTGTTTTAAATGGCTTTACGCTCAGCTTTGTCGTAGCCCTCTATACACCTGGGACCGTCTTATCAGCCTTTGTATCCAGTGCCCTTCTCTTCTTTGTCATGGCGGCAATCGGAATTTTCACCAAGAAAGATTTGAGTGGAATGGGACGAGCTTTGATGGCTGCGCTTGTCGGGTTAATTATTGCCATGGTCGTTAACCTCTTTCTAGCCAATAGTTTCTTTGACTACATGATTAGTATTGCCATGGTCTTGGTTTTCTCAGGTTTGATTGCTTGGGACAACCAAAAGATTCGCTATGTTTATGAGCAGTCACGAGGGCAAGTAGCGACAGGATGGGTCATCTCAATGGCGCTCAGCATCTATCTAGACTTTATCAACCTCTTCCTTAGCATCTTACGAATCTTTGGTCGAAATGATTAATGAATGACAGAGTCAGTGTTCAAAAGAGCACTGACTTTTTCTTATTTACTCTTTTCTTTTCTTGGAAATAGGTGTATAATGCTTTTAACTAATTTTTGAGGAGCTGTTTATGAAGAAAAGTTTTATTCATCAACAAGAAGAAATTTCCTTTGTCAAAAACACTTTTACCCAGTATTTGAAAGATAAGTTAGAAGTTGTTGAAGTTCAAGGTCCTATCTTGAGCAAGGTCGGAGATGGGATGCAGGACAACCTGTCAGGTGTCGAAAATCCAGTATCTGTCAAGGTTTTGCAAATTCCGAATGAAACCTATGAGGTCGTTCATTCACTTGCTAAATGGAAACGCCACACCTTGGCTCGTTTTGGTTTCGGTGATGGGGAAGGTTTGTTTGTCCACATGAAGGCCCTTCGCCCAGATGAAGATTCGCTAGATGCGACCCACTCTGTTTATGTGGACCAGTGGGATTGGGAGAAGGTTATCCCAAATGGTCAACGCAATATCGCCTATCTCAAAGAAACCGTTGAGAAGATTTACAAGGCTATTCGTCTGACAGAGCTAGCCGTAGAAGCCCGCTATGATATCGAATCCATCTTGCCAAAACAAATCACCTTTATCCATACAGAAGAGTTGGTGGAACGCTATCCAGATTTAACACCGAAAGAGCGTGAAAATGCGATCTGTAAAGAGTTCGGTGCAGTCTTCTTGATTGGTATCGGTGGCGAGTTGCCTGACGGAAAACCTCATGATGGCCGTGCACCTGACTACGATGACTGGACAACAGAGTCTGAAAATGGCTACAAGGGGTTGAATGGCGATATTCTCGTTTGGAACGAATCTCTTGGTTGTGCCTTTGAACTTTCATCAATGGGGATTCGGGTAGATGAGGATACCCTTCGTCGCCAAGTGGCTCTTACAGGAGACGAAGATCGTCTAGAATTGGAATGGCATAAAGCCTTGCTTAACGGCCTTTTCCCACTGACAATCGGTGGAGGTATCGGACAGTCTCGGATGGCCATGTTCCTTCTTCGTAAGAAACACATCGGAGAGGTTCAGACCAGTGTTTGGCCTCAAGAAGTTCGCGATACGTACGAAAATATTTTGTAGAGAATCGAACCGCAAGGTTCGGTTTTCTTTCTCTTTTTTTCTATAATTTGGTATAATAAACGGTATGAAAATCGTATCAGGAATCTATGGGGGGCGTCCTCTCAAGACGCTAGAAGGCAAGACGACGAGGCCGACATCTGATAAGGTGAGAGGAGCTATCTTTAACATGATAGGTCCCTATTTTGAGGGTGGTCGTGTCTTGGATCTCTATGCTGGCAGTGGCGGTCTGTCTATTGAAGCTGTGTCAAGAGGGATGTCTCATGCTGTCTTAGTGGAACGGGATCGAAAGGCGCAAGCTATCATCGCTGAAAACATCCAAATGACCAAGGAAGCTTCCAAATTTCAACTCTTAAAGATGGAGGCTGAACGGGCCTTGGAGCAAGTGAAAGGTCCCTTTGACCTGGTCTTTTTAGACCCTCCCTATGCCAAGGAACAAATCGTTGCAGATATCGAAAAAATGGCAGAAAGAAATCTTTTCTCCGAAGAGATCATGGTTGTCTGTGAAACCGATAAGTCTGTAGAACTTCCAGAAGAAATCGCCTGCTTAGGTATCTGGAAGGAAAAAATATATGGGATTAGTAAGGTGACAGTTTATGTCAGATAAAATTGGATTATTTACAGGTTCATTTGACCCGATGACAAATGGACATCTGGATATTATTGAACGTGCCAGCAAACTCTTTGACAAGCTCTATGTCGGGGTTTTCTACAATCCCCACAAACAAGGCTTTCTCCCTGTTGAAAATCGCAAACGAGCAGTCGAAAAAGCGGTGGCGTATTTAGATAATGTAGAGGTGATGGCTTCTCATGATCGGTTAGTTGTTGATGTTGCAAGAAGACTGGGAGCCAAAACTCTTGTCCGTGGCTTGCGGAATACCACCGACTTGCAATACGAGTCTAGTTTTGACTACTACAATCATCAACTGGCTCCAGAAATCGAAACCATTTACCTATATAGCCACCCAGAGCATCTTTATATTAGCTCTTCGGCCGTGAGAGAACTTCTGAAGTTTGGTCAGGAGATTCAGCAATATGTCCCAAACAGTGTTGTGGAGGAATTAGAACATGAAGAAAAAAACTAGATGGCCCTTATATGTCATCCTAGCACTAGTATTGACTTTTTTAGCCTTTGTAGTACCTTTGCCTTACTACATAGAAGTTCCAGGTGGAGCGGAAGATATTCGTCGCGTTTTGAAAGTCAATGAAACAGAAGACACAGAAGCAGGAGCTTACCAGTTTGTGACAGTCGGTATTCGACACGCAACCCTATCGCATCTTGTCTATGCTTGGTTAACACCTTTCACAGATATTAGAAGTGCCAAGGAGACTACGGGTGGCTCTACTGATGCAGAGTTTATGCGGATCAATCAGTTCTACATGCAAACTTCTCAAAACATGGCCAAGTATCAAGGATTGAAGACGGCTGGAAAGGATATCGAACTCAAGTATCTGGGAGTCTACGTCTTGACCGTGACGGACAATTCAACTTTTAAGGGCATTCTGAACATAGCAGACACCGTGACGGCTGTTAATGACAAAACATTTGACAGTTCAAAAGACTTGGTCGACTATGTTAATTCTCAACAATTAGGAGATACGGTCAAGGTAACCTATGAGGAAGACGGAAAAGTCAAGTCTGCAGAAGGTAAAATTATCACTCTTGAAAACGGGAAAAACGGTATTGGGATTGGTTTGATTGACCGTACGGAAGTGACCAGTGATGTTCCAATTCGCTTTTCAACAGCTGGTATTGGCGGGCCAAGTGCCGGTCTCATGTTTAGTCTCGCTATTTACACCCAGATAGCAGATCCAGGACTTCGTAATGGCCGCATCGTTGCGGGAACGGGAACTATTGATCGCGATGGAAATGTTGGCGACATCGGTGGAATTGACAAAAAAGTGGTTGCAGCCTCTCGTCAGGGAGCCAACATCTTTTTTGCTCCTGACAATCCAGTTACCGAGGAAGCAAAGAAAGCAGATCCCAATGCGAAAAGCAACTATGAAACAGCCTTAGAAGCTGCTAAAACGATCAAAACAGAGATGAAAATCGTTCCCGTTAAGACCTTGCAGGATGCGATTGATTACCTTAAAAACAATCCCTAATTCGTAGAAAAATTGAAAACTAGCGCGCAAGCGGATAAGATGGTATAATAGTCAAATGGTTCAATTATTATTCACTCTAAGTAGTCATATACTCTTTATTTATTTGAGTTTTTACCTTTTGAAGGATCTTGTGAGATGGGAAAAGGTTTTAAAAGTGACCGCTACTAACACAAAAAAAGTTCGTTTGTTGGTAGGTTTCTTTAGTATTGTGATGGGCTACATCTTGAGTTCATTCTTTATCGGTTTGTACCAACTGTGGCAAGAAGCACTTAGAGGACTATTATAAAATCAAAAGTAAAGGAAACAACTATGGAAAAAATTGTGGTTCAAGGCGGAGATAATCGTCTGGTCGGGAGTGTGACGATCGAGGGAGCAAAGAATGCAGTCTTGCCCTTGTTGGCAGCGACAATTCTAGCAAGCAAGGGTAAGACAGTCTTGCAGAACGTCCCAATCTTGTCAGATGTTTTCACCATGAATCAAGTGGTTCGAGGTCTGAATGCCAAGGTGGACTTTGATGAGGAAGCTCATGTTGTCGAGGTTGATGCGACTGGTGATATAACGGAGGAAGCTCCATACAAGTATGTCAGCAAGATGCGTGCATCCATCGTTGTCTTGGGACCAATCCTTGCTCGTGTAGGCCATGCCAAAGTTTCTATGCCAGGAGGGTGCACTATCGGGAGTCGTCCCATCGACCTCCACCTCAAAGGTTTGGAAGCTATGGGGGCAAAGATTACCCAGACAGCTGGTTACATCGAAGCTAAGGCAGAACGCCTGCATGGCGCTCATATCTACATGGACTTCCCTAGTGTCGGAGCAACACAAAACCTCATGATGGCGGCAACTCTAGCTGACGGTGTGACAGTGATAGAAAATGCTGCGCGTGAGCCAGAAATTGTTGACCTCGCTATTCTCCTTAATGAGATGGGAGCTAAGGTCAAGGGAGCTGGTACCGAAACCATCACAGTGACTGGTGTCGAGGAACTCCATGGAACAACTCATAATGTGGTACAGGATCGTATCGAAGCAGGAACCTTTATGGTGGCGGCAGCTATGACTGGTGGAGATGTTCTCGTTCGTGATGCCGTCTGGGAACACAATCGCCCCTTGATTTCAAAACTACTTGAAATGGGTGTTGAAGTGACAGAGGAATCAGAAGGTATCCGTGTTCGTTCTCAACTTGAAAATCTCAAGGCTGTTCATGTAAAAACCTTACCGCACCCAGGATTCCCAACAGATATGCAGGCACAATTTACAGCTCTGATGACCGTCGCAAAAGGGGAATCCACCATGGTGGAGACGGTGTTTGAGAATCGCTTCCAACACTTGGAGGAAATGCGCCGTATGGGCTTGCATTCAGAGATTATCCGTGACACAGCTCGTATTGTTGGGGGACAAGCTTTACAGGGGGCAGAAGTTTTATCAACGGACCTTCGCGCTAGTGCTGCTTTGATTTTGACAGGTCTGGTGGCACAGGGAGAAACAGTTGTTGGTAAGCTAGTTCACCTTGATAGAGGTTACTACCGTTTCCATGAGAAATTGGCTCAGCTAGGATCGAAGATTCAGCGAATCGAGGCAAATGATGAAGAAGAATAAAAACTTACGCTATGTACTCCGTCGTTTACTGTTGATTTTTATCGTACTATTGCTAGGCTTTCTGGCTTTAGGAATCGGCTTGATGGTTGGTTATGGCATCCTAGGAAAGGGACAGGATCCATGGGCTATATTGTCTCCAGCAAAGTGGCAGGAATTGATTAGCAAATTTACAGGAAATTAGACTGGGAGACCAGTCTTTTTCTAAAGAAATAAGGAGAAAAATGGACAAAAAAACAAGACAAGCTCTGATAGGATTACTTCTATTCTTACTCTTGGCTGCTGGAAGCTACTACATCAAGCAGATGCAGTCAGTACCAAATAGCCCTAGAACCAAGGTTAGTCAGAAAAAACAAGCTTCAGAAGCACCCAGTCAGGAGCTAGCTGAAAGTGTCTTAACTGAGTCAATCAAAAATCAAATCAAGGGGGGGCTCGAGTGGAATGGAGCAGGGGCCTTCATTGTCAATGGCAATAAAACCAATCTAGATGCCAAGGTTTCTAGCAAACCCTATGCGGATAATAAGACAAAGATAGTTGGAAAAGAAACAGTCCCGACTGTTGCCAATGCCATCTTATCCAAAGCGACTCGGCAGTATAAGAACCGTGAAGAAACAGGCAACGGCTCAACCTCCTGGACGCCACCAGGATGGCATCAGGTCAAGAATCTAAAGGGAGCCTATACACACGCAGTAGATAGGGGGCACTTATTGGGTTATGCCTTGATAGGTGGGTTAGATGGCTTTGATGCTTCTACCAGCAATCCCAAGAACATTGCAGTCCAGACAGCTTGGGCCAACCAAGCACAGGCTGAGGATTCGACAGGTCAGAACTACTATGAGAGTCTGGTTAGGAAAGCCTTAGACCAGAATAAGAGAGTCCGTTATCGGGTAACTCTCCACTATGCTACGAATGAGGATTTGGTTCCATCTGCTTCACAAATTGAAGCCAAGTCTTCGGATGGCGAATTGGAGTTCAACGTCCTGATTCCAAATGTTCAAAAGGGTATCCAGCTTGATTACCGAACAGGTCAGGTCACGGTGACAAACTAGAGCCAATCTATTAAAGGAATAAAAATTGCTCCCTTGTCCGTCATTGATAAGGGAGCAATTGTATAAATTAGAAAATAATGTGATTCCTAGGCCGATTTATGGTATAATGGAACACAAGATACTATTTTAGGAGAAGGACTATGGAAGACCCGAGCAGTCAGAATTTGTTGCTACAGTTTGTATTGTTATTTATCTTGACCCTGTTAAATGCTTTTTTCTCAGCCACTGAAATGGCGATGGTGTCACTAAACCGTTCCCGAGTGGAGCAAAAGGCAGAAGAGGGAGACAAACGTTACATTCGTTTGTTAAAGGTACTTGAAAATCCTAACCACTTTTTATCAACCATTCAAGTCGGTATCACCTTGATCACGATCTTATCAGGGGCAAAATTGGCAGATACACTTGGACAAGTAATTGCCTCTTGGATGGGGAACGGAGAAACAGCTTATGCCATTGCAAGTTTCCTCTCTTTGGCATTCTTGACCTACATCTCTATTGTTTTTGGGGAACTATATCCCAAGAGAATCGCTCTAAATCTGAAAGATGCTTTGGCAATTCGAACAGCACCAATTATTATTGGTCTTGGAAAGATTGTAAGTCCCTTTGTCTGGCTGTTATCTGCTTCAACCAATTTGTTAAGTCGTTTAACACCAATGACCTTTGATGATGCGGATGAAAAAATGACTCGAGATGAAATTGAGTACATGTTGACCAAAAGTGAGGAAACTTTGGATGCGGACGAAATCGAGATGTTACAAGGGATCTTCTCTCTAGATGAACTGATGGCGAGAGAAGTCATGGTGCCTCGTACAGATGCCTTTATGGTAGATATTCAGGATGACAGTCAAACGATTATCCAAAGTATTCTAAAGCAAAATTTCTCACGTATCCCTGTTTACGATGGGGATAAGGACAATGTGATTGGTTTGATTCATACCAAGCGTTTGCTAAACGCCGCCTATGCAGATGGCTTTGAAAATATTGTCTGGAAACGAATCCTCCAAACCCCACTATTTGTGCCTGAGACCATCTTTGTGGACGACCTCCTTAAAGAGCTTCGAAATACCCAAAATCAAATGGCCATCTTACTAGACGAATACGGGGGCATGGCTGGTTTGGTAACTCTGGAAGATCTTCTAGAAGAGATTGTCGGTGAGATCGATGACGAGACGGATAGGGCAGAAATCGAAGTCCATCAAATAGGTGAGGACACCTATATTGCACAGGGAACCATGAATCTTAACGACTTCAATGACTACTTTGGTGTTGAACTAGAAAGCGATGATGTGGATACCATCGCCGGCTATTATTTGACGGGTGTTGGTACGATTCCAACAACTGAAAAAATCAGCTATGAACTGGTCAGTCAAAACAAACAGATTGTCCTGACCAATGATAAGGTGAAAAATGGACGTGTTACCAAGGTAAAAGTTCAAATCACAGAACTAGAACCTGAAGAAGAAACAGAATAAAGCAGTGACTTGAGTCACTGCTTTATATTTCCCCCAATTCGCCCCAAAAGTTTTTCGAAGTTATCCGTATTTATCTGAAGAAAAAATAAAAAAGCCCAATTTTACGGGCTTTTCATTTGGTTAATTCCTGTTCATTCAGGTATTGAAAGGCGGTAGACGGATTTGAACCGACGATCAAGCTTTTGCAGAGCCGTGCCTTACCACTTGGCTATACCGCCTCAACGTTTATTATTATACCTTGAAAATCATTTCCCGTCAATAGTTTCTTATTCTAAAATCCAATTTAGGAAAACAGATGGTGATTGAAGAAGTGAGAAAAAGCTTGTAAAAATCCCGTTCTAAAGAGGGTCGGACTAGAAAGTATTTCTTGCAGAAACAAACAAAGAATGCAAGAATTTTGACAAATAGAAGTTTTTTGAAGAAATGCGCCTAAATATTCTGAAAATTCGTTTACTTTTTAAAAGATATATGTTATAATTTCCAATAAGCCTAAATTTTTCAAAGAGGAGTTAACAATATGAAAAAAAGTAGAGTATTTGTCGCAGCAGGAATTGCCCTATTAGCAACTGGCGTTTTAGCTGCTTGTGGTTCTTCAAAATCATCTGATTCTACAGCGCCAAAAAATTATGGCTATATTTATTCAGCTGACCCAGAAACGTTGGATTACCTCATTTCAGGGAAACAAAGTACTAAGGTTGCCACTTCAAATGGTATCGATGGTCTTTTCACAAACGACAAGTATGGGAACCTAGTCCCTGCAGTTGCAGAAGACTGGTCAGTTTCAAAAGATGGTTTGACTTATACCTACAAGATTCGTAAAGGTGTCAAATGGATGACATCTGATGGCGAAGAGTATGCTGAAGTAACAGCCAAGGACTTTGTAAATGGTTTGAAACACGCAGCTGACAATAAATCAGCAGCTAAGTATCTAGCAGAAGATTCAGTTAAAGGTCTAGCTGACTATATAGCTGGAAACAATAAAGATTTTGCTTCAGTCGGTGTAAAAGCAGTTGATGATTACACCCTTGAATACACTTTGAACAAACCAGAACCATACTGGAACTCTAAGCTGGCCTACTCAATCTTCTGGCCATTGAACGAAGAATTTGAAAAATCAAAAGGATCTGATTTTGGTAAAGCGACTGACCCTACATCATTGCTTTACAATGGACCATTCTTGCTGAGAGGTTTGACTGCTAAGTCATCTATCGAATTTGTGAAGAATGAAAACTATTGGGACAAAGACAATGTTCATCTTGATAAAGTAACACTTGCTTACTATGATGGTTCAGATCAAGAATCAATTGAACGTAACTTTACAAGTGGGGCTTATAGCTATGCCCGTCTCTTCCCAACAAGTTCAAACTACTCTAAGGTAGAAGAAACATACAAAGACAATATTTACTACACTCCATCAGGTCCAGGTATTGGTGGTTTGGGTGTAAATATTGACCGTCAAGGTTACAAATACACTTCTAAGACAACTGATGAAGAGAAGACTTCTACTAAGAAAGCCCTTCTTAACAAGGACTTCCGTCAGGCTTTGAACTTTGCCTTTGACCGTACTTCTTACTCAGCACAAATTAATGGTAAAGAAGGTGCTCCTCTTGCAGTTCGTAACCTCTTTGTGAAACCAGACTTTGTCTCTGCAGGCGAAAAAACTTTCGGTGACTTGGTAACTGAAAAGATGGCGGCTTACGGTGATGAATGGAAGAATGTAAACTTTGCGGATGGTCAAGATGGACTTTTCAACGCCGATAAAGCCAAAGCCGAATTTGCCAAAGCTAAAACAGCATTGGAAGCAGAAGGTGTGAAATTCCCTATCCACTTGGATATCCCAGTAGACCAAACATCTAAAAACTATATCGCACGTATTCAATCCTTCAAACAATCCGTTGAGACTGTACTTGGAGAAGAAAACGTAGTCATCGATATCCAACAAATCACTACAGATGAACTACAGAATATTACATACTACGCAGCTAGCGCAGCGGCAGAAGATTGGGATCTCTCAGGTGCTGTTGGATGGAACCCTGACTATGAAGATCCATCAACTTACCTTGATATCTTGAAAACAACGAATGCTGAACAAACAAAAACCTATATGGGTTACGAAGGTGCAGATAATGCTGCAGCGGCTCAAGTTGGTTTGAAAGAATACGATAAGTTAGTTGATGAAGCAGGAAAAGAAACAAGTGACTTGAATGTTCGTTATGAAAAATATGCGGCTGCCCAAGCTTGGTTGACAGATAGCTCACTCTTCTTGCCAGCTATGTCATCAAGTGGTGCTGCACCAATCATTTCTCGTGTTGTGCCTTTCTCTGCATCATACAGTCAATCTGGAGATAAGGGCTCAGACGTATACTTTAAGTATATTCAGTTACAAGACAAGGTTGTAACAAAAGCTGATTATGAACAAGCTCGTGAAAAATGGCTCAAAGAGAAAAAAGAATCAAACGAAAAAGTTCAAAAAGAATTGGCTAATCACGTTAAATAAATAACTCTCAAGAGAACTTTCTCTCCATGAGGAGAAGGTTCTTTTGGGATTTTAAAAGGAAACGATATGAAGAAATATATTTTTATGCGTGTATTGCGTTCATTGTTGTCTATTTTCTTGGTGACAACCTTGACTTACACAATTATTTATACGATGGTTCCTCGAAAACTGATTTTCAAGCAGGATACCAACTATAACAAGATTGCAACGACGCCGGATAAGCGGGATAATTATGAAAATACCGTTTATGAACGGATGGGCTATATCGAGTACTACGATACCAAAGAGTTGCAAGAAAGAGCGAGCACAATGGACTCATCTGTAACAGTGGATTCCAATGATACCAATAAGGCAATCTACGAAAAATACATCAACCAACTAGGAAATGGTTGGACACTCGGTGTGTTCTCAGAAAGTGGTCAATTCTATGCTACGCGTGAAATTCCGATTTTTGAACGTGTTTTCAAATTCTATGCGAACTTGATTGATATTGATCATCCAAACAAGATTCAAGATCCTGAAAATCCAAACTTGCAACGTTATCTTCGTTTTGAAAATGACCCTGCTATCGGTTGGTCATTGGTTGGTTCAGGTACAAAACATAAATACCTTTTGTATTTCAACAATCAATTCCCATTTGTACACCAAAACTTTGTGAACATCAACTTGGGTGACTCTTACCCAACTTATGCAAACACACCAGTGCTTCAAGTTATCACACAAGGTCAGGGACAAACTAAGACATCAGAAGTTCAATTCCCTACAGGTAAAAAGACTTCATCTGTAGATATTTACTCTCGTACCTACAAATCTCCAAGTCAAGCAGATGCGCGTGAAGTAGCCAACTATGGTAAAGACGATCCATATACAGCTACAGAAAGCAATTATCAATACCCATCAATGATCGCAAGCTCAGCGGTTGCTGGTTTGATTGGTTTGATTATTTCGTATGCGATTGCGATTCCACTTGGATCTGCCATGGCTCGCCACAAGAATACTTGGATTGATAGCTTCTCGACAGGTGCTCTAACCTTCTTGCTTGCACTTCCAACGATTGCCTTGGTTTATATCGTGCGCTTGATTGGATCATCTATCGGTCTGCCAGATTCATTTCCTATCTTGGGAGCTGGGGACTGGCGTTCATATGTCTTGCCAGCAGTCATTCTAGGTTTGCTGGGTGCACCAAGTACAGCTATCTGGATTCGTCGTTACATGATCGACTTGCAATCTCAGGACTTCGTTCGTTTTGCTCGTGCAAAAGGTTTGTCTGAAAAAGAAATTTCAAATAAACACATCTTTAAAAATGCCATGGTTCCTTTGGTTTCAGGTATTCCTGGAGCCGTAATCGGGGTTATCGGTGGTGCAACATTGACAGAAACAGTCTTCGCTTTCCCAGGTATGGGTAAAATGTTGATTGACTCTGTTAAGGCATCAAACAACTCAATGGTTGTTGGTCTCGTCTTTATCTTTACATGTATTTCTATCTTCTCACTCTTTGTAGGAGATATCTGGATGACCATGCTTGACCCACGTATTAAATTGACAGAGAAAGGAGGCAAATAATGTCAACAATCGGAAAAGAAAAATTTCAGTTCGTAAAACGTGACGATTTTGCCTCTGAAACAATTGACGCCCCTGCCTATTCATACTGGGGTTCTGTATTTAGACAATTTCTAAAGAAAAAATCAACAGTCCTTATGTTGGGGATTTTGGTTGCCATTATCTTGATGAGCTTTATTTACCCAATGTTCTCAGATTTTGACTTCAACGATGTAAGTAAGGTCAATGACTTCTCTGCTCGTTTTATCAAGCCCAATGCTGAACATTGGTTTGGTACAGATAGCAATGGTAAATCCTTGTTTGACGGGGTTTGGTTTGGTGCGCGTAATTCAATTCTTATCTCTGTAATTGCCACTTTTATCAACCTTGTGATCGGGGTTATTGTTGGTGGAATTTGGGGAATTTCAAAATCCGTTGACCGCGTCATGATGGAAGTTTATAACATTATTTCAAACATTCCGTCTCTCTTGATTGTCATTGTCTTGACTTACTCAATTGGTGCTGGTTTCTGGAATTTGATTTTTGCCATGAGTGTGACAACTTGGATTGGGATTGCTTATATGATTCGTATCCAAATCATGCGTTACCGTGACTTGGAATACAACCTTGCTTCTCAAACACTTGGGACACCAACCTTTAAAATCATCGTTAAAAATATCATGCCACAATTGGTATCTGTTATTGTTTCTACAATGACCTTGATGTTGCCAAGCTTCATCTCTTATGAAGCCTTCCTTTCCTTCTTTGGATTGGGATTGCCTGTAACAGTGCCAAGTTTGGGACGTTTGATCTCAGATTACTCACAAAACGTTACGACCAACGCTTACTTATTCTGGATTCCGTTGACAACCTTGATCTTGGTATCCCTATCTCTTTTCGTTGTTGGTCAAAACCTAGCGGATGCTAGTGATCCACGTACACATAGATAGGAGTAGACATGATAAAAGGAAAAGATGTAATTTTGACTGCTCGTGATATTGTCGTGGAATTTGACGTTCGTGACAAAGTTCTGACGGCTATCCGAGGAGTTTCTCTAGACTTGATTGAAGGAGAAGTTCTGGCCTTGGTAGGTGAGTCCGGTTCTGGTAAATCTGTTTTAACAAAAACCTTTACAGGGATGTTAGAAGACAATGGACGTATTGCCCAAGGAAGCATCGACTATCGTGGACAAGACTTGACCGCTCTAACTTCTAACAAGGAATGGGAGAAGATTCGTGGTGCTAAAATTGCGACTATCTTCCAAGACCCTATGACAAGTTTGGACCCAATCAATACAATCGGTAGCCAAATCACTGAAGTTATCATTAAACACCAAGGGAAAACAGCTAAGGAAGCCAAAGAGATGGCAATCGACTATATGAACAAGGTCGGAATCCCAGATGCTGAAAAACGTTTTGAAGAGTATCCTTTCCAATATTCTGGAGGGATGCGCCAACGTATCGTTATTGCGATTGCCCTTGCCTGTCGTCCAGATATCTTGATCTGTGACGAGCCAACAACGGCCCTTGACGTTACCATTCAAGCGCAAATCATTGATTTGCTTAAAACCTTGCAAAATGAGTACCACTTTACCATTATCTTTATCACCCATGACCTTGGTGTGGTAGCAAGTATTGCCGATAAGGTAGCGGTTATGTATGCTGGTGAAATTGTAGAATACGGAACTGTTGAGGAAGTCTTCTACGATCCACGTCATCCATATACTTGGAGTCTCTTGTCTAGCTTGCCTCAGCTTGCTGATGATAAAGGGGAATTGTACTCTATCCCAGGAACACCACCGTCTCTTTATACTGAGTTGAAAGGTGATGCCTTTGCCCTTCGGTCAGATTATGCGATGCAAATTGACTTTGAACAGAAAGCACCTCAGTTTTCAGTCACTGATACCCACTGGGCTAAGACTTGGTTGCTTCATGAGAATGCTCCTAAAGTTGAAAAACCTGGAGTCATTGCAGATTTGCATGACAAGATTCGTGATAAAATGGGCTTTGCTCATCTAGAAGACTAGGAGGAAGGAAATGTCTGAAAAATTAGTAGAAATTAAAGATTTAGAAATTTCCTTCGGTGAAGGAAGTAAGAAGTTTGTTGCGGTTAAAAACGCCAACTTCTTTATCAACAAGGGAGAAACCTTCTCTCTTGTTGGTGAGTCTGGTAGCGGGAAAACAACGATTGGTCGTGCCATTATTGGTCTAAATAATACTAGTAAAGGTGAGATCATCTTTGATGGTCATAAGATTAATGGGAAAAAATCTCATAAGGAATCATCAGACTTGATCCGTCGCATCCAGATGATTTTCCAGGACCCTGCAGCGAGCTTGAATGAGCGTGCAACAGTTGACTATATCATCTCTGAAGGTCTTTACAACTACCACTTGTTCAAAGACGAAGAAGATAGAAAAGAAAAAGTTC
Organism: Streptococcus oralis; assembly: GCF_023109195.1. GTDB lineage: Bacteria > Bacillota > Bacilli > Lactobacillales > Streptococcaceae > Streptococcus > Streptococcus oralis_BV. The sequence continues at coordinate 24,519 of NZ_JALDUB010000003.1, read as the reverse complement.
AAAAGATGATCCATGAAGTTGGACTTTTGAAAGAACACTTGACCCGTTATCCACACGAGTTTTCTGGTGGTCAACGTCAGCGTATCGGGATTGCCCGTGCCCTTGTGATGGAACCTGATTTCGTTATTGCGGATGAGCCAATTTCAGCCTTGGACGTATCAGTGCGTGCGCAAGTCTTGAACTTGCTCAAGAAGTTCCAAAAAGAGTTGGGCTTGACCTATCTTTTTATAGCCCATGACTTGTCAGTTGTTCGCTTTATCTCAGATCGTATCGCGGTTATCTATAAGGGAGTTATCGTCGAAGTGGCGGAGACAGAGGAATTGTTTAACAATCCTGTCCACCCATACACTCAAGCGCTTCTATCTGCTGTACCGATTCCTGATCCAATCTTGGAACGCAAGAAAGTCCTGAAAGTTTACGATCCTGATCAACATGACTATGAGACTGACAAGCCGTCTATGGTGGAAATTCGTCCAGGTCACTATGTTTGGGCCAATCAAGCAGAACTTGCTCGTTACAAGGAAGCTCTTAAAAAATAATTAGATTCGGAGAGGACCAAAAGGTCTTCTCATTTTTAATAGAAAAAATCCCCTTTTACTAGCTTGTAAAAGGGGGATTGTATTGTAATTAACGTTTAGACCAAGTACGCTTCATAAAGAGTAGCAAAATTGGGTAAATCTCTAAGCGACCTGCAATCATTGCAAAAGAGAGCAGGATTTTAGAGATGGGACTGAAGATGGCAAAGCTAGATGTTGTACCTAGAATTGGTCCGATATTGTTAAAACAGCTGAAGACCGCACTGGTCACGACTAGAAAATCATTGCTATCAAGACTGACGATAAAGATGAGAGAGAGAATAATCATCATATAGATAGCAAAATATTTAAGAATTTTGTGCTGGGTATCCTTATCAATCACAGTTTTATTGACGTGTAGAGTCAAAACACGGTGAGGGGATAAAGTGGACAAAATCTGATTTTTTGCGATTTTAGAGAGGATAAGTCCTCTGATCACCTTAAGACCACCTGCAGTTGAGCCAGCTGATCCACCGATTCCCATGAGGAAGAGGAGGATAAATTGGGAGAAGAGGGGCCAGTTGGTAATATCTCCGTAACCAAAACCTGTTGTCGTGATGATATTGGAAACCTGGAAGAAGGCCATTTCAACACTCTTAGAGACACCTTGGTAGAGGTGGAGCGTATTAAGCGTAATCAAGCCTGTAGAAACTAGGACAATGATGATATATGCTCGTAGTTCTTCATCTCCAAAGAAAGCCTTAACCCGACGGAGCATGAGGTAGTAGTAGAGATTGAAGTTAACCCCAAAAACCAACACTCCGATACTAACTAGATAGGTGATGAGTGAGCTACCATAGTGGGCAATTCCGTCGTTATAGACGGTAAAGCCCCCAGTTCCTGCCGTTCCCATAGCGATGACAAAACTATCATAGAGAGGCATGCCTGCTAGGTAGTAGATAACCACAAAAAGGGAGAAGAGAGCCAGATAAAGCAGATAGAGAATCTGGGCAGTGTTTTTTAGCTTGGATACGACCTTGCCAAAGACAGGTCCAGGGACCTCAGCCTTCATCACCTCCAAGTGGCTATTCTTAGCATTGTCCATAATGGCAAGTGCAAAGACGAGTACCCCCATCCCTCCGATCAAGTGGGTGAAACTTCGCCAGAAGAGGAGGGAACGAGTGAGGACGGAAACATCGTTCAGAATAGTTGCTCCTGTAGTCGTAAATCCAGAACTGATTTCAAAGAAGGCATCGATGACGCTTGGGATTTGTCCTGAAAAGACAAAGGGGAGGCCACCAAAGAAAGACCATAGAATCCAACAGAGGGCAACAATTAAAACCCCTTCCTTGGCATAAATCCGTTGATTTTTCGGTTTCCGTAAAACGCCTAGACCACCGAGAAGGACTAAAATTCCAATCGTAGAAAAGAGAGCGATAAATACTTGACTGGATTCTTGGTAATAGATCGCTACACTAACAGGGACTAGGAGAAGAACAGCTTCAATCAAGAGAAGTTTTGAGAGGAGGTAACGAATCATACTTTTATTCATTTTTTACCTCTCGATCAAGTCATAAATTTTGGTGATGTTCGGCAATAAGGTCGTCACGAGCAACTTGTCTCCCACCTCAAGCATATCTTCTCCGGTAGGGAAGATTGTTTTTCCTTTTCGGATAATGGCTGCGATGAGAACCTCTTTTTTCAATTTCAACTGTGATAGAGGTTTGGCAGTCATTTTATTAGCTTCCTTGATTTGGAATTGGAGAGTTTCAATTTGACCGTTTGCTAGATGGTGCATGGCTTGAAGGTCTGAGTACTGAGCGTTTACTCGACCACGGATAAAGTGCATAATGGTATCTACTGCGATGCTTTTTGGTGTGATGATACTTGAAAAATCAGGTGCGTGGATAATCTCTAGAAGGCTTGTTCGGTTGACCTTGGTGATATTCTTATGGACGCCAACACGGTCAAGAAACATAGAAGTGATGATATTTTCCTCATCAACTCCAGTCAAGGTTGCGACTGCATCATAGTGGGGAGCACTTTCTTCCAGCAAAATGTCTTTTGCAGTTCCATCTCCTTGGACAATATAGAGATTGGGGAACTTTTCACTGAAGAAACGAGCTCTTTCAGGATTAATCTCGATGACCTTGGTATCAATGCGACTGTCTTTTAAAATGCCAAGCAGATAATAAGCGATCTTTCCAGCTCCAACGATAAGTAAGCTTTTCACTGTACGAGATTTAAAATAGTTATGGAAAAGCATCATATCTACACGATTTCCTGTAACAAAAATCCTATCCTTGTCTTGGATAATAACATCACCGCTTGGAATCATAAGTTGGTGATCCCTCTCCATAGCACAGACAATGATATTACCAAACTTTTTACGGAAGTCTGAGATTGGCATTTGACAAAGACCGCTAGAGTTCTTGACAACAAATTCCATGAGACTGACCCGACCTCCAGCAAATCGTTCGACAGAGAGGGCATTAGGGAAATCAATGATATTTGAGATCGCACGCGCTGCCAGGAGCTCTGGATTAACAATAAGTGAAAATCCAAGAATATTTTTCTCTTTAAAATAGGCATTAGAGTATTCAGGATTTCGCACCCGAACGATGGTTTCTTTAGCGCCCATTTTTTTAGCAAGTACCGCTGAAATCATATTCACTTCATCGTGTTCGGTTAGGGCGATAAAGATATCACACTCTTGGACACCGGCTTGCTCTAAGATGGCAAAGTCAGCACCATTTCCAAGGAGACCTATGATATCATAGCGACTGACAATGTGATTGAGGACAGCCTCATCTTGTTCGATGAGGACAACGTCATGGTTTTCTGCAACCAGTGAACGACAGAGGGCGAAACCAACTTTCCCTCCACCAACAAGGACAATTTTCATATAAAAAACCTACTTTTTCATGATGTAACTATCATACCCTTTTTTAGCAAAAAATGCACTTGCTAAGGCGATTTTTAGGGGAAGAAAGGCTTTTTTCAAGTTTTGAAGATACATTTACTTAACTTCTATAACAATGTCTCTGATTTGAAGTAATTTGGCTCTTTTACCATACCTTTTCAGAAAGGAATGACCAAACATGAAAATATCATCAAAAAAAGTAAAAAAATCAAGTCATTTCTATTGACAATGATTCTGAAAGTGTTATACTAAGGAAGTAGTTTCGCTGATTTACTTCAAACCTGTTGTGAGGTAAGTTAACGATGCCTTAACCACGCTGTTTGCTGAGCTTGACTCCGGGCAGTGTGGCTATTTTTTTGCAATGATAAAAGGAAACCCGTAATGACAAATCACATTGTATTATTCGAACCTCAGATTCCACAAAATACAGGTAACATTGCGCGTACTTGCGCTGCGACCAATTCTCCCCTCCACATCATCAAACCGATGGGCTTTCCCATTGACGACCGAAAGATGAAGCGGGCTGGTTTGGATTACTGGGATAAGCTTGAGATTTATTTTTATGACAGCTTGGAAGATTTCATGTCTCAGATGAAGGGGAAACTCTATCTGATTTCAAAATTTGCTGAGAAAGTGTATTCTGAAGCAGATTTATCGACTGATGAAGACCACTATTTTCTTTTCGGACGTGAAGACAAGGGCTTGCCAGAGGACTTTATGCGTGAACATCCTGAGACAGCTCTCCGCATTCCTATGAACGATGAACATGTCCGCAGTCTCAATGTTTCCAATACCGTCTGCATGATCGTCTACGAAGCTCTCCGTCAGCAGAATTTTACAGGTCTTGAGCTTGTTCACACCTATGAAGTAGATAAATTGAAATAATCAAAATGCTTGCACTTGCAAGCGTTTTTTGTTATGATAAAGGGGTCTTCAGGGCTGGGTGTAATTCCCGACCGGCGGTGACTTTAACTAGCTATTTTGGCTTTCTCTTCGTTGTCTTGTCTCGATATACTCAAGTATTATCTTCGACTGCGACGCCTAGATTAATCCAAAATATCTTAGTTAAAGAAGTCCGCGAGCGTAAGCTGATGTGGTGCGATTCCACAACCGACAGTATAGTCTGGATGGGAGAAGACGAAAGAATAGCTTTGTCTGTTCGGATGAGTTTATTGATGAATTGCAACCGCTTGCTCAAAAGAGTGAGAGGGAACTTTTGGGATATAAAAAGTGAGAATAGATAGAGGGATCCTTTCCAACTTCTTCTGATTTTATAGAAAATTGGAGGAACCTGTTATGACAAACACACGTCGACTTTCGACCATTGCGATTTTATCAGCCATTTCATTTGTGCTGATGTACTTTGACTTTCCGCTCTTGCCAGCGGCGACCTTCCTCAAGATCGAGTTTAGTATCTTGCCAGTCCTTGTGGGCTTGGTGGTCATGGATTTGCCAGCTGCTCTCGGGATTCTCTTGTTGCGATCACTCTTGAAGTTGCTTCTCAATAGCCAGGGAGTGAATACTTACATTGGCTTGCCAATGAATATCGTAGCTCTGGGAGTTTTTGTTATCGTCTTTGGTTTGATTTGGAAAAAGGAACGCAGCACCCTTCGTTTCCTACTAGCATCTCTAGCGGGAACTATTGGATTGACTTCTGCCATGTTGGTTCTCAACTATGTCTATGCGGTTCCTTTATACGCGCAGTTTGCCAACTTTGATATTAGAGAAATTATAGGACTTTCTAACTACTTGATGACCATGGTTTTACCTTTTAACCTGATTGAAGGTTTAATCTTTGCCGTTTCATTCTGGTTGTTATACGTCCTCTTGAAACCAACCTTAAAACATTATGAGAGATAAACAAACATTTTTAATGAAGGGCAGTTTTGCCCTTTTACTTTTCGTCCTTCTTGGCTATATGGTTAAGTTCTATCCTGAAACGCTGGTCGGTTTTGATCAACCGCTTCAGACTGCCCTTCGTGGGGACTTGCCAGATTATTTAACGGTTCTGTTCCGTGCCCTTACGCATTTGATTGATATCCCAGTAATCATTACCTGGGTTGCCATCGCAGCCTTTATCTTTTATCGTAAGCAGTGGAAGATAGAAAGCTACTTCATGGCGGGCAATCTAGCCTTAGCCGGTCTTTTGATTGTGACCTTTAAAAATATTTACCAGCGCCCACGACCAGCTATCTTACACTTGGTAGAGGAGAAGGGATTTTCCTTCCCAAGCGGGCATTCTCTGGCAGTGACGCTGATGGTAGGGACTTTGATTGTCATTCTCAGTCAACGGATTAAAGATCCGGTTTGGAGAAAAATTGTGCAAATCGTCCTTGGGGTCTACCTAGTCAGTGTGCTGCTATCTCGGGTCTATCTGGGAGTTCACTATCCATCAGATGTTCTTGCCAGTTTCTGTGTGGGCTTGGGAGTCTTGTTTATCGAATTTCCTTTCTATGACAAGCTTCGCTTCCAATGGCGATTTAAAGGCAAGCAGAAGTGAGCATCAAATTCCTTTGAGGAAAAAGAAATGAAAGTCAATATAACAGATCTCCATCCGACTCAACTATACTTATCAGAAAAGAAGTTACAAGATATCCAGATGCTTTATCAGTCGGTAGAAATAATCAATGTTGCTCCAATCAGTGTTCTTGCATTCGGAGACTGCTTGTTGATTACAGACGGGCATCACAGGGCTTATCAGGCTTTATTGGCAGGTAGGGATACGATTTCTGCTGAGTGGGATAGAGATGGTGGCGATGAACTGTATTATCTCTATGCGCAAGCTTGTGAGGAAAGAAAGATTTACTCTGTTCTGGATTTAAAAAATCATATCGTATCTCAAGATGAGTATGAAGCAAAATGGTATAACTGGTGTGATGGTTTTAATCAAGCAGCAACTCTTTTATTGAAAAGGAAAGCAGGTGAAACAGATCCTACAAATAGGTAATGCATTGTGTCTTGTTCCTTTTTATATTGAAATTAGTCTAATCTAACTTGTTTTTTAACTAAAAATCTGATAAACTAAGTAGTAATTGAATAGAAATCCGCAAGACTAGTAACTCAAGGGAAGTATATCAGGGAGGAGAGCCGTGACTGCAAGCTCTCTATATGAGAGCTGGGTGAATTCACTTGCGCATGGATTTAGAAATGAAGGTCTGACTTGTCAGATGAAAACGGATGGTACCGCGTGTCAACGCTCCGAGTGGAGTTTTTGGCATGTGGTTTTCTTTTTATCTACGAGGGACTGATGGAGGAATTATGTCAACTATTGAAGAACAATTAAAAGCGCTTCGTGAAGAAACGCTGGCTAGCTTGCAGCAGATTACTGCTGAAAATGAAAAAGAGATGCAAGACTTGCGTGTCTCTGTCCTTGGTAAAAAAGGGTCGCTTACGGAAATCCTCAAAGGGATGAAAGATGTCTCTGCTGAGATGCGCCCAATCATCGGGAAACATGTCAATGAAGCGCGTGATATCTTGACAGCGGCCTTTGAAGAAACGGCTAAGCTCTTGGAAGAAAAGAAAGTAGAAGCTCAACTAGCAAGTGAGAGCATCGATGTGACACTTCCAGGTCGCCCAGTTGCGACTGGTCACCGTCATGTTCTCACACAAACCAGTGAAGAAATCGAAGATATTTTCATTGGGATGGGTTACCAAGTCGTGGATGGTTTTGAAGTGGAGCAAGACTACTATAACTTCGAGCGTATGAACCTCCCAAAAGATCACCCAGCTCGCGATATGCAGGATACTTTCTACATCACAGAAGAAATCTTGCTTCGTACTCACACGTCTCCAGTTCAGGCGCGTGCCATGGACGCTCATGATTTTTCAAAAGGTCCTTTGAAAATGATCTCACCGGGGCGTGTGTTCCGTCGTGATACGGACGATGCAACCCACAGTCACCAATTCCACCAAATCGAAGGCTTGGTTGTTGGGAAAAACATCTCTATGGCAGACCTTCAAGGAACGCTTCAGTTGATCGTCCAAAAGATGTTCGGTGAAGAGCGTCAGATCCGTTTGCGTCCATCTTATTTCCCATTCACAGAGCCATCTGTTGAGGTGGATGTTTCCTGCTTCAAGTGTGGTGGAGAAGGCTGTAACGTATGTAAGAAAACAGGTTGGATTGAGATTATGGGGGCCGGTATGGTTCACCCACGTGTCCTTGAAATGAGTGGAATCGATGCGACTGTTTATTCTGGATTTGCCTTTGGTCTTGGACAAGAGCGTGTCGCTATGCTCCGTTACGGAATCAATGATATCCGTGGTTTCTACCAAGGCGATGTCCGCTTCTCAGAACAGTTTAAATAAGATTGAAACCTGAAACACAGTCCTATACAGTCCTAGTCATTTTCTCTTGATGAGAATGGTGAGGACTGACTCGAAGAAAAAGAAAGGAATTGAAAAGAACTTACTTGTGGGTTCTTACAATCAGAATTATGCTTGTATCTTATAAATGGTTAAAAGAATTGGTGGACATTGATGTGCCATCACAAGAGTTGGCTGAAAAAATGTCAACTACAGGGATTGAGGTCGAAGGTGTGGAATCACCTGCTGCTGGTCTCTCAAAAATTGTCGTCGGTGAGGTCTTGTCTTGCGAAGATGTGCCAGAAACTCACCTCCATGTTTGTCAGGTTAACGTTGGCGAAGAAGAAGCACGTCAAATCGTTTGTGGTGCACCGAATGTGCGTGCTGGTATTAAGGTTATGGTGGCTCTTCCAGGAGCTCGTATTGCTGACAATTACAAGATTAAAAAAGGGAAAATCCGTGGCTTAGAGTCACTTGGAATGATCTGTTCACTTGGTGAATTAGGTATTTCTGACTCAGTTGTACCAAAGGAATTCGCAGATGGTATTCAAATCTTGCCTCAAGATGCTGTTCCTGGGGACGAAGTCTTTTCTTACCTAGACTTGGATGATGAAATCATCGAACTTTCTATCACACCAAACCGTGCAGACGCTCTATCTATGCGTGGAGTAGCGTACGAAGTGGCAGCCATCTATGACAAGGCAGTCAACTTTAAAGAATTCAGTTTAATAGAAACAAATGAAGCTGCAACAGATGCCCTTTCTGTAGGCATTGAGACAGACAAGGCGCCTTACTATGCAGCCCGTATCTTGGACAATGTGACTATCGCACCAAGTCCACAATGGTTGCAAAACCTTCTCATGAACGAAGGGATTCGTCCGATTAACAATGTCGTAGACGTAACCAACTACATCCTGCTCTACTTTGGTCAACCCATGCATGCCTTTGACTTGGATACCTTTGAAGGAAGCGAGATTCGTGTGCGTGAAGCGCGTGCTGGTGAAAAATTGGTGACCTTGGATGGTGAAGAGCGTGACTTGGAAACAAATGACTTAGTCATCACTGTCGCAGACAAGCCAGTAGCCCTTGCAGGTGTTATGGGTGGTCAAGCAACAGAAATCTCTGAAAAATCTAGTCGTGTGGTCCTTGAAGCGGCTGTTTTCAATGGTAAATCCATCCGCAAGACTAGCGGACGCCTTAACCTTCGTTCTGAATCATCTTCTCGCTTTGAAAAAGGGATCAACGTGGCAACTGTTAACGAAGCCCTTGATGCGGCGGCTAGCATGATTGCTGATCTTGCAGGTGCGACTGTGCGTAAGGGTATCGTTTCGGCAGGCCAGCTTGATACTTCTGATGTGGAAGTTTCTTCGACTCTGGCTGACGTTAACCGCGTCCTTGGTACGGAGCTTTCCTATGCTGATGTGGAAGACGTCTTCCGTCGTCTTGGCTTTGGCCTTTCTGGCAATGCAGAAAGCTTTACAGTCAGCGTACCTCGTCGTCGTTGGGATATCACTATCGAAGCGGACCTCTTTGAAGAAATCGCCCGTATCTATGGTTATGATCGCTTGCCAACTAGTCTTCCAAAAGATGACGGTACAGCTGGTGAATTGACTGCGACACAAAAACTGCGCCGTCAAGTCCGTACCATCGCTGAAGGAGCAGGTTTGACAGAGATCATCACCTACGCTCTGACAACTCCTGAAAAAGCAGTTGAGTTTACGGCTCAACCAAGTAACCTTACAGAACTTATGTGGCCAATGACAGTGGATCGTTCCGTTCTCCGTCAAAATATGGTCTCAGGTATTCTTGATACAGTGGCCTACAACGTGGCTCGTAAGAACAAAAACTTGGCTCTTTACGAGATTGGAAAAGTCTTTGAACAAACAGGCGATCCAAAAGAAGATCTACCAAATGAGATCAATAGCTTTGCCTTTGCCTTAACCGGCTTGGTTGCTGAAAAAGATTTCCAAACGGCAGCAGTTCCAGTTGATTTCTTCTATGCTAAGGGAATCCTTGAAGCCCTCTTTACTCGCTTGGGACTAGAAGTGACCTATGCAGCAACAGCTGAGATTGCAAGTCTACATCCAGGACGTACGGCCGTGATTTCACTTGGCGACCAAGTTCTTGGTTTCCTTGGCCAAGTGCATCCAGTTACTGCCAAGGCTTACGATATCCCAGAAACTTATGTAGCGGAGCTCAACCTTTCAGCCATTGAAGCTGCCCTTCAACCAGCTGCTCCATTTGTGGAAATCACCAAATTCCCAGCAGTCAGCCGTGACGTGGCCCTACTCCTCAAGGCAGAAGTCACTCATCAAGAAGTTGTAGATGCTATCCAAGCTGCAGGCGTGAAACGTTTGACTGATATCAAACTCTTTGACGTCTTCTCAGGCGAAAAACTGGGAGTTGGCATGAAGTCAATGGCCTATAGCTTGACCTTCCAAAATCCAGAAGATAGCTTGACAGACGAAGAAGTCGCACGCTATATGGAAAAAATCCAAACTTCTCTCGAAGAAAGAGTTCATGCAGAAGTGCGTTAAATTTTCAATCCATCCTTCGGGGTGGATTTTTAGTTTCAAAAGGACAGTTCAGAAGAGAAAAGCGATAGTTGAGGAGGAAGCCATCTCAGAAGGTCTTTAATGAGTTATACTAATGCTATCACTGAAGTACTTAAAATTTATTAGAGAAAGGATACTTTTGCTACTTATTATCCGATAAAATGGACATAAATCGTTGTAAAGGCTATCAAAAAGGAGTATAATAAGTGCAACATATCTCGGAGGTGGAAAATGTTAGAAGTAAGAAATCTAGAGAAAAGTTTCGGTCCCAAGCAAGTCTTGTTTGGTGTCGATTTTCAGGCAAGTCCAGGAAGGATTCTGGGCTTGGTCGGGAAGAATGGTGCTGGGAAAACAACGATTTTCCACAGTATGTTGAAATTTTTAGAGTATCAAGGAGAGATCAGTCTGGATGGGCAGGAGATTCGTCAGGAAACCTATGCTCGGATTGGTTATCTGCCTGAGGAACGCAGCCTTATGCCCAAGCTGACAGTCCTTGAACAAGTTCGCTATTTGGCGACTCTAAAGGGCATGGATGCCAAGGAAGTCAAGGAAAAACTCCCCCAATGGATGGAGAAATTGGAAGTGAAGGGCAAATTGACCGACAAAATCAAGAGCCTTTCCAAAGGGAATCAGCAGAAAATTCAGCTCATTATCACCCTAATCCATGAGCCAGACTTGATTATCTTGGATGAGCCTTTTAGTGGTTTGGATCCAGTTAATACCGAGTTACTCAAACAAGTCATCTTGAAAGAGAAAGAGCGCGGTGCAATCATTATCTTTTCTGACCATGTCATGACCAATGTCGAGGAGCTTTGCGATGATATCCTGATGATTCGTGATGGGCGTGTAGTCTTGCACGGACCGGTCCAAGAAGTTCGCAATCAATACGGGAAAACGCGTCTCTTTGTTTCAAGTGAACGAAGCAAGGAAGAATTGGAAAATCTTCCTCATGTCAAACAGGTGAGCTTGACCAAGCAAGGCAGTTGGAAATTGATCCTAGATGATGAGAGCGCTGGAAGAGAACTCTTCCCAATCCTCACTCAAGGTCAATACATCGCGACCTTTGACCAACAAGCTCCAACAATCGATGAAATCTTTAAACTAGAATCAGGGGTGGAAGTATGAGAAATATGTGGGTTGTAATGAAGGAAACCTATCTTCGACATGTCAAGTCGTGGAGTTTCTTCTTTATGGTGATTTCGCCGTTCCTCTTTTTAGCCTTATCTGTAGGAATCGGCTTTCTCCAAGGGTCTTCTATGGCCAAGAATAGCAAGATAGCAGTAGTAACAACTGTGCCATCTGTGGAAGAAGGGCTCAAGGGTACCAATGGTATCAACTTTGATTATAAGGATGAAGCCAGTGCCCAGGCTGCTATCAAGGATGAGAAAATCAAGGGTTACCTAACCATTGACCAAGAGGACAGTGTCCTCAAGGCCGTCTATCATGGTGAAACTTCTCTTGAAACAGGCATCAAACTAGCAGTAACCAATAAGTTAAATGAACTGCAATACCAACTGAATCGCTCGGCGGCTAATTTGTCTCAAGAACAGGAAAAACGCCTGAGTCAAACCGTTGACTTTACTGAGAAAATTGATGAATCTAAGGAAAACAAAAAAATTGTTCAAACCATTGCGGCCGCAGGGCTTGGTTTCTTCCTTTATATGATTTTGATAACCTATGCTAGTGTCACTGCTCAGGAAGTGGCTAGCGAGAAAGGAACCAAAATCATGGAGGTGGTCTTCTCTAGTATCCGAGCAAGTCATTATTTCTACGCTCGCATGCTGGCTCTGCTTCTTGTGATTTTGACTCATATTGGCATTTACGTCGTGGGTGGGCTGGCTGCCATTCTGCTCTTTAAAGATATCCCTATCTTGGCACAATCTGGAATTTTAAATCATCTAGGAGAGGCTTTCTCGCTCAATACCTTATTGTTTGTCTTGGTTAGTCTCTTTATGTACGTTGTTTTAGCAGCCTTCCTAGGCTCTATGGTTTCTCGCCCTGAGGATTCAGGAAAGGCCTTGTCGCCATTGATGATCTTGATTATAGCAGGATTTGTTGGTGTGACTTCTCTAGGTGCTGCTGGGGATAATTTAGTTCTGAAAATTGGTTCCTATATTCCTTTCATCTCGACTTTCTTTATGCCATTTAGAGCTATAAATGGGTATGCAAGTGGTCTAGAAGCTTGGATTTCGCTTGCCATAACGGTTGTTTTTGCGGTCACTGCGACAGCCTTTATCGGCCGCATGTATGCTAGTCTAGTTCTTCAAACGGATGATTTGGGAATCTGGAAAACCTTTAAACGTGCCTTAGCTTATAAATAGGAGAGCCTCGCAAAAGCGAGGTTTTTCTAGATGTTAAACACTGAAATCGGCAAAAATATTTTTCATATCTATTGACTTTTAGTAGTGAAATTTGGTATGATAGTAGACGGTATTGTTTACCCCATTTGTAAGGCCCCGGAACCTTTCAAATACCCCGCGGACCGGAACATCCGCCCTGTAAACAAAAACGATATTCATATAGGAGAAATCATGAACAAAACTACATTCATGGCTAAACCAGGCCAAGTAGAACGCAAATGGTACGTTGTTGACGCAACTGATGTACCTCTTGGACGCCTTTCAGCAGTTGTTGCTAGCGTACTTCGCGGAAAAAACAAACCAACATTCACACCACACACTGATACAGGTGACTTCGTAATCGTTATCAATGCTGAAAAAGTTAAATTGACTGGTAAAAAAGCAACTGATAAGATCTACTACACTCACTCAAACCACCCAGGTGGATTGAAACAAATCTCTGCTGGTGAACTTCGTTCTAAAAATGCAGTACGTTTGATCGAAAAATCAGTTAAAGGTATGCTTCCACACAATACTCTTGGCCGCGCTCAAGGTATGAAATTGAAAGTATTCGTTGGAGCTGAGCACACTCACGCTGCACAACAACCAGAAGTTCTTGATATTTCAGGACTTATCTAAGGAAAGGAACAATAAAGTATGTCACAAGCACAATATGCAGGTACTGGACGTCGTAAAAACGCTGTTGCACGCGTTCGCCTTGTTCCAGGAACTGGTAAAATCACTGTTAACAAAAAAGATGTTGAAGAGTACATCCCACACGCTGACCTTCGTCTTGTTATCAACCAACCATTCGCAGTTACTTCAACTGTAGGTTCATACGACGTTTTCGTTAACGTTGTAGGTGGTGGATACGCTGGTCAATCAGGAGCTATCCGTCACGGTATCGCTCGTGCCCTTCTTCAAGTAGACCCAGACTTCCGCGACTCATTGAAACGCGCAGGACTTCTTACACGTGACTCACGTAAAGTTGAGCGTAAGAAGCCAGGTCTTAAGAAAGCTCGTAAAGCATCACAATTCTCAAAACGTTAATCAATACGATTATATCAACGTTTCGAAACACTTCATGGTTCACACTATGGGGTGTTTTTTTGATGATTTTTAGCAAAATTCACACCACTTTTCACACCAAATTCACACCATTATTTTTTAAGATTACGAAAGGCAATTTCTCCAACAGCCATTGGGATTACATTTGAAGTGTTGACATAAGTCTTAGTTGTAATCGTATCACTATGAGTGAGTGCTTCAGAAATAGCTTCTATAGGTGTTCCAGCCTGTTTTGCTAGTGTTGCCCCTGTATGTCGTAATTTATGCGGAGTAGCATGCTTAAGTTCTGGATGACGGCGTTGGACGGATTTCATCTTATTATTAAGGTAATCAGAGTGTAGTGGGCTGTTAACATTTCCTTTCATATCGATATAGGTAAAGACATACTGTTCATTGGATTGTATAATTCCAAATTTTGCTAGTTCATCTTTTTGCTGTTTTTTCCATTCTTTAAGTAAGTCAGTCAATTCAATAGGGATTCTGAAAGTTGTCTTTTTATTCCCTTTGGTAGATTTTGGATTTTTGTATTTATCTAAAGCTTGTACTAACTGAATTTCATGTTTACTTGTTTTGATATGTTTCCATTGTAGAGCATAGCTCTCTGATTTTCTATCTGCTAAGAAAAATGTAGTATAAAACAAAACATAGTCTTTGAATAGAATTTTTCCAGTCTCTAAATCCTTTTCAAAAGCTGTAAACCATGCTTGAAGTTCTTCTTGAGATAGATATAAATCTTCATCTTTTTTAGATTCCTGTAGCTTTATTTTCTTAGTGGCTTTGATACGGCTTATCGTTTTTGATAGGCGATTAGTTTCGATATACTCTAATTCTTCTGCCCAGTCAAAGATAGAGTTAACGTAGCTTCTAATAACCTTGAAATTTGCATATTCCTCAGCTTTTTGAGTTAATAGATTTAAAACAACTTGTTTATTTTGATTGAGAAACTCAATAGAGTAGTTGCCAAGCATAGGTAAGATATGTTTTCTAAAGGTGATTTCTGTACCATTTACAGTAGCTTGAGAAGGTGGTTTAGTCGTAGAGGTGGTTTGTCCGGCTTTGTAGGATTCCCACCAAACGTTTTTATAAAAGTCGGAAAAGAGTATAGCACCATTATTTTCTAGTAAGGCTGATTCTCCACTAAGAATTTTGTCAATCTTGTTTTGAAGTTCTAGTTCGTATTTTTTTGCTTCACTCCTTGTTTTGAATCGTTTTTCAATCACTTTCTTATCAATACCTAGTGAAGATTTAACTTCTTCAGGAATATAGATTCGTAAGCGATAGGTTCCATTTTTGGTTTTTGTAATTGTCATAGTATTCTCCTTTTTAATTGAGCTAGAAAAATACCGTGATTTCATTATAACAAACCACGGTAGAAATGCTACTGATTTTGTAGCCAGCGATTGATTTCGGTTTTATCGAATCGAACGGTTTTTCCAATACGAATGATAGGTAAACCTTTCCGAATCCAACTATCAAGTGTATTATTGGAAATTCCTAGATAGTCGCAAGTTTGCTGTTTGTTCAAAAATGGACTTCTAAGCGTGCTATTGTTCAACCGATTCTCGATTTCGTGCTTGAGTAAGTCAGCAATCAAAAGCTGAATTTGATGAATCTGTTCATCTGGTAGAATAACTTGCATATTGCTTACCTCTTGTATATTTTATTGATATTTGAGATAATAGCAACAACAAAGGTAGTTGTGTGCTATTTTTGTTTAGTGCCTGGGTTATCATTGTTGGTTTGGTCGCTAGCATTGATAACCTTTTTCTTTTTGTTCCATTGCATGTTTTGAATCACTCTTTTTACAATTTTGTTAGTTGCTTCATTGATTGAATTACAGCTAAATTTTGAAAAGATGAAAGAGTGATGAGGTGATTCGTGCCAAGAATGTTGAATTGTTTCAGAAGTAGGTAGATTTTTTATTGGGACTGCTAAACGGAATGTATCGGTTATTTCTACTAGATAATCAATTCGCCTTACAAATTGTCCAAGGTCTTCTCCAGTGTTTCCTTTTGACTGTTTAAAAAGACTGAGTGGCTCCTTAGTACTAGTGATAATGATGAGCTTTGCTGCCCCCATTTTGTTGTGGTAACGTGCTGAAACAGGACTAATCGTATATGGGTCTAATAATTTTAACCAATCTGACACGTTTAAACTATCTCCTCTTATATCGTCTAGAAATAAAATTTCTTGACCGTTATATTCGTCAAATGCGTTAGTGGAAGCTGTTATGCAGTAATCCCAACGTTTGCCGAATCTAAGAGCAATGT
Source organism: Streptococcus oralis (assembly GCF_023109195.1). Classification (GTDB taxonomy): domain Bacteria; phylum Bacillota; class Bacilli; order Lactobacillales; family Streptococcaceae; genus Streptococcus; species Streptococcus oralis_BV. The sequence continues at coordinate 8,547 of NZ_JALDUB010000003.1, read as the reverse complement.
TCTGTACTAATGTTATCAGTTTTTTACTGTACAGTGTTTTTCCTACTCCGCTTTCAGCTTTTATAAAAAGAATGGTCTTTTTAAATTCTCCTGATTCAAGATCATCTATTGTCTGATAACTTTTGCGTTCTCCTGCTGTATCTAATGCTTCGTTTATTTTCCTTTTATGTTGTCCATAAATAGCATAGTATTCATTTGTGAGCATGATATTCCTTTTAGTAACTTCTCCAACTAATATTTTTTCAATCAACCAGTCAACGCTTAGAGAAGTTTCTTTTGCTTTTTTTGTGGCTCGTCCTTTTACCCATGTTGCCATATTACGATGATAGATACTTTTGTAATCCTCTCCTAAGACTGTTGCAACCTCCTCTGGCTGATATTGATACTTGGTTTCGTCTTTGGCATGGACTAGATAGGCAAGGCAATTATCATAGCCATAGCGACCCGATTTTAGCTTTTCAAGATATTGGGGTTCAACACCAACAGCTAGAGCTATTCTGTTTAGTGAAGCTCCTTTTTCAAACTTAAAGAGAAAATGGATATGTTCAGCTTTCTTTTCGATTACATTTTTCATCAATTTCTGATTCCAAACGTTTATCTCGTCTTTATCATGTTTAATTCCGTAAGCCTCTTTAACAGTAATATCAGCTTTATTCAGCTTATCAGTGACTGTCTCAAGTAGCGGGCGGATATTACTTTCATCTCTAGCCTGCTTTAAAGCAGTTTTATCTTGCCAATTTTTCCAGTGTTCATTTTCCAGTTGTTGGACCAGCATAATAGCAGTTAGATTTGCTTCTTTTTTATTTTTGTTCATTATTAAGAACTCCTTGTTTTAATTATTCCTCTAACTATTCCCTAGATAAATCAAGAGATTGAGTTTTTATAAATCGCTCAAGTCCTTGATATTTCTAGGATTTTGAATATGCACGGCACTTGACAAGCCCAGTGCCGTGCAGGCGTTGAAATAGTTAGAGTTAATTTTACTTCATCTCTTCGAGATGACCGACCTCGTGACTCGTCGGCTTCGTCATGAATCATTTAATTTAACTGACAGATATTTCTAGTCAGTTAAATCAGATGATTTTTAATTATCGTTAAACAATGGTGTTTCAAAATAGTGCGGGACTTCCCATTTTTTTCCCGACCCGATAAACCTAGCGAGTCCTTGACCTCTATCGTAAGAGCGTTTAGGCATATCAGCAAAACCACTCATCAAGTATTTTCGTTCATCAGCAGAGTCAGCGGCGCCTCCAAGCATAATTACTGCATCCGAGCAGTTGACGCGAGCTAATGAGGGAAGGAAACCTTCTTTAGTAGCAAATTGACTAATTGCAATGATGTGAATACCAGCAGATCCACCAGTAGCCGAGAGTCGGTTAATAGCAGCAATCCAACGTGAAGTAATTTTTAGACTTTTATCAGCTTTATCAAAAGATTCAAGAGAAGCATTTAGATTTCCCAGTTCGTCGAAAAATAGAGCGATATCAGGCATATCTTCCATTTCTAGATACTTGTCTTTATCTGCCCCATTGATTTTAGCCAGTCGTTCATCCATTATGGAGCACCAATATTCAGCCCGTTCGACTATTTTAGTAGGGTCTGATTCTCCATTGAATTCTCTAACGTATCGGTCATATTTTGCGGAATTGTATTCAACTATCCAGCCTTGAAGTAACATTAATCTTGCTAAATAACGTCCAGCCAGAACTGATTTCCCTGCACGAGTGCGAGCGACAATTGATAAATGAGGAGTAATATCAGAATGCCAAATCAGATTCTTTGATAGTTGTATTGCATGACAATCCTTGCTAACAAATTCTTGTAATGAATCAACTTGCCCTTTTACATGTAACCTTTGAGATGTGAGTGTATCTTCGAAGTAAAAGAGAATGAAACTATCTCCGGTTGTAAGTTCTGAATTAACGACAGCAAATCTTTGATATTTACCTGTTAAGATTCCAGAAATACGTTGTTCAAACTTCTCTCGGTCAGCACGTTCCCAGTTTGCAATGTTTTCAATAGCGATATAGCCTTCATCTAATCTATTGTTAACCCAAACATGAATTTCAGGCATCTCATTTCCATATCTTGTTGCATTAGATAGTTTTAACACATCTGTAATTTGTTTATCATTGAATAATCGTTTTAATCGTTGTGCTAGTTTTTGAGATTCTTTAGACATGGGAGGGATTTCAATTAATGAGACATGTTCACGCTGAAACCACGTGTACAATAATATGAGGAAAGTTGCAACGAATATAACGATAGAACATAATAATAATTTTCTAAGGTATGGAGATAAAACAGTTATTGTTTGTCCTATAAAGACTATCAAACTTATTAATCCAAATGTAATCGCAAGGGCTATCTGAGAGAGTTGATAGCCTTGCAATTTACAATTAGAGGTTGGTTTGATTCTTCGATATTTCCTCCTAAACATTTCGTTGAACCACTGCTACGGATTCAGCACTATACCATCCGACACCATTAGGTGTTGCTCCACCACGTACATTTTTAAATTGAAGAATAGTGCCGAATTCTACATCGAGTTTATTAGGTGCTTTGATAGAGTATTGAAGATCATTCTTTATATCTACAATCGAATACTTGAATTTATTATCGACTTTCTCAATAGAACCGATAGATAAAACATTCAGAGTAGGAATAACATCAGTTGTATACTCATTGCCATTTTTTTCACTGACTAAAGTTCTTGATTGTGTTTCGTGATTTAGAACTTCACTAAGAGTTCTAGTCCAATTTGGTATTGCCATGAGTGGCACCTGCTTTCTATTTGTTTTTAAGGTTTAAGAAGATATTTTCCAAACTAGTAATAAGAAAACGTTCATTTTCAATTCGTTGAATAAGTTCATTTTCTGACATAAATTCAATGTCTGAGTTGTGATGAATTGATAATGTATTAAACGATAAAATATCTTGACTATACCATCTAGCTCTTAATTCTTCTGATACATGTTCAAAATTCCAATCGTTGTTAACCTTTTGATAGCTTGTCTCACTATAGTTAGTTAATCTATTAAAACGCAATTCGCGAAGGGTTCGCTTTAAATCTGTAATCATTTAGACTACCCCAATTCTTTCTAGCTGACTGTTCTACGTCGGCAGTAGTATCATATCAACAAGCAAAAAAGCAACACAAAAAAGATTTGCATTGCTTCTTTACATTAAGTGATTTACATTGAGTGATTTACATTAAGTGATTTACATTAAGTGATTTACATTAAGTGATTTACATTGAGTGATTTACATTGAGTTATGCAATGTCAATATAATTGTTTACAACTTTATTCTATCATATTATTTCACATAGTCAAGTAGATAATACCTCCTTCAAAAATAAGCACTCTTTAATGGTTTATCATTTGGTACATTTGAAAGTATTGTTTACGTCGGTAGGAAAATATTCGAAATGCTATACACCAAACTTCATAAAGACAAGTTATCAGACGAATCTAGGCCAGCAAAATCATCGATTGTTAAGGGATTTAGAGGTTCTTTCGCTTGTTTTAATCTAATCCGTTCTTTCGTTTGTCTTAAAATATCTAGTAATTCATTGTACTCCTGTTTTGAGATACTTCCAGTTTTTAGGGCTGTATCTATATCATTCTTAATCGAGAAAGTATCAGTAGAACTCAATTGAGTTATTTTATATTTTAGAATATTGTAATCAGTCATATGAGTACCTCCTTTTATTATAATATTAGCATAGAAAAAGATGTTAGTCAATGGTGTGAACTTTTTGGTAAAATCTAGCTCAATTCGTGTATTTTTAGAGTGAAATTCACACCATTCAACTGAAATTTATTCAAATTAGATGAAATTCTGTTTTCTGAAAAAGTGGGAAAACATTGATTTTAAGCATTTACTGAAGGTTATTCAAATCATAGTTTTTCCAGCCAGGTCTTAAGAAAGCTCGTAAAGCATCACAATTCTCAAAACGTTAATCAATACGATACTATCAACGTTTACAGATATTCAAGAATTTTCTCTTGGATGTCTTTTTTTGTTCAAAAAACTAAAGTTCACCCAAAAATTCACCCCAAGTTCACCCTATTGCTTTTTGAGACTTCTAAAGGCTATTTCTCCTGCTGTTTGATTTACTTTTTCAGAAGTATTGACATAAGTCTTCGTTATTTGGATGTCACTATGAGTAAGTGCTTCTGAAATGGCCTCAAGAGAAAAACCTGCTTGTTTAGCAAGATGTTGGAATTTATGAGGTCCTTGATGGATATTATTTTTCTTCATAAGTATGTTATAATGTAGATATGATATGAAAAAATTAAGATATCTCTTTAAATGCTGTAAATGTCACTTTGTGTGAACATGAGTGAATTTGAGTTTAGAGAATGATAGGAGATAGTTTACAATGATAAGTTTAGAGTTGATGTCTGAAGAAAATAGCATAGATGTTTATTCTTTTGAAAAAGAAAATAGAGAGTATTTTGAGCGAAGTTTACCTCCTATACCAGCTCACTATTTTGATTCAGAAAGTTTTAAAGAAATTACAAGGGAATTGTTAAGGGAACAAGAGAATCATGATGTCTACATGCATCTTTTTAGAGATGCACAAGGTGTTATGAATCTGCTGACTTGTAAGTGAACTATGATATTGAATTTGTTAATAGGCAATAATAGAAAAAAATATTCTAGATAAGTCATTGATATATTGAGAACTGCTAAAGGAGGGAAATAGATGAGCAAAAAAATTAACTTAGAAGCAGAACGAGCACATAAGACAATTCGTGGCGAAAAAAATAAATTTGGTAGTTACCGTAAGACATTGTTTCATGTACATACTCCAGAATCTCATGATTATAGATTATTTAAAAAATGGAAAGACTTGCCAGAGAATGATTGGAATAATTTAACTATTGATGACTATATTAAAGAGATTAGAAATCAAAAAATATTTCCAAAAGACTTTCTTCAAATAGATAAAGGGGAAAAGGTTTTATATGAAAACTATTTTATGAATGGATTCAGTAGCGAAAAAGAACAAGTTGCCTTTTTAACTATTGCTCAAAGTCTTTACAATGAAAATATATCGGTTGTTGTAGTCTCGGATCATAATACTATATCAGGTATAGAAAAATTAAAGACAGCTATTAAATTAGTATCTGATTTATTTCAGAATAAATGTAAAGAATATATTGAAGTAATAAACGGAGTGGAAATTTCTTGTGCAGATAAGGTGCATGTGCTGGTAGCTTTTCCTAACAGTAAAGCTAGTTTCATTCAAAAATGGCTTAACTTTAATCTAATGAGTATCAAGGAAGGATCTTTTAAGGCGAGTTTGGAAGTATTGGAGAAATTTATCTATAAAGATTGTTTTGCCTACATAGCTCATATGAATAGTTCAGATGTATTTAAAGAGGGGCATTTTTCAAATGCTTACAAGAAAAAACTTTTTTCTAAGGCTTACGCTCGATTCATAGGCGTATCAAATATTGCCAAAATAGATGATATCAATAGCTATCTTACGAAATATTTAAAAAAGAATGTACCATCATTTATTCTTGACAATGATTCACATTGTGTCGAGGAACATTCAATTAATCCGATGTGGATAAAATTTAGTAAAAGAAACTATGAACAGCTCCGAGAAGCTTTATCAGAATATGATGTATCCATTGAACTAATGAATCCAGAAATCAGCAAGGCGAAAGCTATACGTGGAATATATGTACCAACTCTCAGTAACTCGTACCTGCTAAAGAATAATTCAGAATTTGTTATTAAATTTTCGGAATCCCTAAATTGTTTAATTGGAGGAAGAGGAACTGGAAAAAGTACGATTTTAGATTTGATTCAATTTGTATTGTCTCAAAAAGCAGATACGAAACAAAAATTTGAATTTCTCTCTCAACACTCAAGGGTATATATTTTGTATGAGATGTCAAAGAAAGAATATTTGGTTGAGTTAAATTTACCTACTCAGAAGAATGAGGAAGACATATATGACACTTTTGACGTTAAAACAAAAGCTACATCAAGTTATTGGTATTATGAAAGTCGTTTAACGGAGAAAATTAGAGAACAATATTTATCAATATATGAAGTTCAAGAGAGTGCTCAACTTAGTAAAGTTTCCAGACAAAAGAAATTAAGCTTAATAGACCAAATGTTTGATAATAGATATTCAGTAAATCAACTTGTAAATATTGCTAGTGATGACAGAATAAGTGATTATTTGTATGAAGTAATAGCTAAAGATAAAAAGAGTATAAAAAAATATCAAGTTTCTAGTAAAATATCTTCAACAGGCGAAATTGACCAATTCATTCTGAATGAAGATAAGCGATTAGAAGAACAAAAAAATAAAATATTATCACTAATAAGTCCATTCAATGATAATCAATCAGGGAAGCTACAAATATTGTATAGTCAACAAAAAAAATTTGTATTACCTGAAAATTTTTATTTTTGGTTCTTCCCTGAGGGGAAAAATTTAGATAATTCGTTTCAAGGATATCGTTTAACATGTGGGGAAATCATCGATTATTTTTCAATGATTTTTGATAGAAGTGGTTTTGCGACTTTTGTAGACTTAATGAATAATAGGAACCTCAAGGGTGAATATTCAATAAAAAAATTTGCCCAAAATAGTAGGTTGAATGATTATGTATATCTAAAAGAAGCAGACGATATGTTATTGAATGAAATTTTTGAGCTCTGGAATAAAGTTAATATTAATTTAATTCAGCTATATTTAGAGGATGTTTATAATAATTGTGAAAATTTATATCTTGAATTTAATATCAACTCCAAAGTGACAGATGGAAACAAGAAAATAATTTTTAAGGAGGTAACACGTTTAAGTTTAGGTCAGAAGGTAGTTGCCATGCTTGATTTTATTCTTGCCTATTCAGAATTCACAAATGATAATCGACCATTACTTATAGACCAACCAGAAGATAATCTAGATTCACGATATATATACAATAATTTAGTGCAGATATTACGAGATGTTAAAAACAAACGTCAGATTATTATAGCCACTCACAACGCAACAATAGTAACAAATGCAATGTCTGATTTAGTTATTTTGATGGAATCGGATGGAGAACATGGATGGGTTGAACAAAGTGGATATCCAAGTGACGATAAAATAAAAAAACACATTGTAAACTACCTTGAAGGTGGCAAAGAATCGTTTGAGCATAAGGTGAAAATATATAAACGTGTAATTGATATAAATAAACTGTAAAATGTTTAGTGTATAACTTTCAGAATAAGAGAACGACTCAAAATTAAAAAGCTAGAGTTCCGCAATTGGAAATCTCTAGCTTTTTGTGGTTGAGAACTATTTTGTCCCAGGCTCTTTTTAATATTAAATTTTATAATGAACTACTAAGATATATCTAAATTTAGAGCAATGATCTATTATACTAATTTAGATAGAATAGCTTGTATACTACTCTAAAAATTAAATAAATTAAGTTGTTCATTGGTGCTTTCTTTTATTATGTTTTTACATAAAGTATAATAGTTCTCGTTTAACTCAATACCGATAGAATTCACACCAAAACTATTAGCAACAACACAAGTAGTTCCACTGCCAAGGAAAGGATCTAAGACAGTATCGTTTTTATTTAAATATTCAATAATCATACTAGGGATTTTTGATGGATATGGAGCGGTATGGCCCAAAATATTCTTTTCTTTTACCATTTTGACTACTGGATGTAGTTGTATTATATTCGAGTGAAGTTTTATAGTATTAGAAGTTTTTTTTTGGAAAGGATAAATATATGTTCCCAACAATTAAGTGGTGATTGATAATATGGGCCTAAAATTCCTTGATTAAAATTCCGGTTTCCTTGGATTTCCCCTTTATCCCAAATGATATTTCCATCAATTCTAAAACCAATTTTTTCAAAAATATCCAACATATAAGCTCCAAGAATCATTCTTTTATTTCCCATTGCGGATTGTGCAATAATTCTTTCGTTATCAAAATAGTCGAATATATTAAATAGCATTGAACTTCCATCTTTTAACGTTCTGAAGAGTTCAAGAGCTATATTATATATGTCATATAGGAAGTAATATATATTGGGCCAATTTGAATATTCTTTTGCATTATAATAAGGAGGAGAAGTAACAATTGCGGAAATAGAATCATTTTTTAATACGTGTAATACATCGAGTGCATTACCACAATAAATAGTTGCTTTATCAATTTTACTAGCTTCCTTCAGTGAACCACGGTGATAATTTTGTAACATGTATTTTTTAAACCAATCAGAGTTATGAAATTCGTGGTACAAATCTTCCTTAGAATTACTAGGTTTTAAACATTTTAGATTACGATTAAACTTGTTCAATTATAAATCTCCTCTTAAATATTGAAAAAACCATTGGCAGTGGACATACTTTAAGACTATATATTTCTGAAACTAGTTTCACAATACAAATATTGACATGCAATTATTAATTGGTGGATTTTAAGTTGACATCTACAAAGTTTAATGTTAAAATACATTCAAAAATATATTTGAATGAGGTGCTTTATGGTTCAAAATG
>NZ_JALDUB010000002.1:0-117726 GCF_023109195.1 Streptococcus oralis | reverse complement strand
CATTTTGAACCATAAAGCACCTCATTCAAATATATTTTTGAATGTATTTTAACATTAAACTTTGTAGATGTCAACTTCAGCTCCATCAAAATATAGATAAGAAGGTAGTGTCCCAAACATTAAAAAGCCCTGCCATCGAAATGATAGCAGGGCTTAACTTCAATATCCAGATGATATATTTATCTAAAAAAGGTAGAGTAAAAGGTAGAGTTTTTATTGATTTGTAGTGCGATATAATGAGTTTCCAAAAATCAAAAATCGCTTAAAATCAATATTTTGACATCTATTGACGTGTACTGAAACCCTTACTTAACCTCTGTAAGGATATAATTACGGTACCAGTATATCATAAATAATAACAAAATCTTGACTTTCCGAAAAATAAGTATTTTCCGGAAAAATATCGAAATTAAATCAAAACTAAAAATATCTCATACATTTGAACTGCACCCCAAAAGTTAGACAGAAAAAATCTAACTTTTGGGGTGCAGTTCATCAAAGGTGCTTTTCATTTTAAAAAACTTGTGGAAAAACTTCATCCCATATATCTACTAAGCTTTTCCCGTCAAATACTTTAGCTTCCATAGCTTCATCAATTGTATCAAACTGCTGACCTTCATAATCATAACCAACTACACATATACTCGATAAAAAGCAAGCACCTCGGCTATTATAATTAAATTCAAGATCTTTGTCTAAATATTTTTTAATTTCATCCTTTTTCATATAGGACCATCCCAACTAAAACAATCTCAACAAACAAGATTTTTTCCTTAGATTCTATTCCCACTACTAGCTTTCTATGATGCTGACGATTTCATCTTCAAAATATTCATAAAGAGTTCCATCAACATCTACCAGCAAGGAGTCAATCTCCTCGTCATTGTCAGAGGCGTCACAATAGTCTTCTACAAATCCTCTAACTACCGCGCCATTTTTTAACGTGATAATTACATCTGTACGGTTAAATTTCCAGAGTGTCATTTAAATATTCCTTTCAATATTGGCTAATTGCTTTGCTTTTTCGTAGTAAGGTGTTAAGAAATCGATAAAACCTTGTTTGTCGCTTGGATCATGTTCCTCTAAAAATATCATCAACTCAAAGTCATTGAGAGCGTCAAACATTTCAGAGTTTTCATTATCCCAAGCCTCGGAAAATTCCGCATCTTCTCCAAAAAGAGCGTTAAACGTAAAGGAAAAATCCCAAAAATTATCAATCTGACCACTGACTGTTTGCTGGAGCATGTCTAATACTTGTTGACTATAACCCATTACCCTTCCCCTCCTAATAAGAACGTTGTAGCATATTGAGCTACGTTCCAAAAATTTAACAGACAAAATCTAATTTTTGGGGTGCAGTTCATTCATCAAAGATGATTTTTATTTTAATAATACTGCACTTCAATTCCATCCATAATTTCTACTAAAGTGTTATCGTCAATTTTTAGAGAAATCAGATCAATGAATGATGATACCTGGTATTCCTTATCTCCAATCACCACTACAATATCATGAACAGAATTAGGAAAAATCCCACATACTTGACCATTATAATCAAAAGAGGCATCCCAACCATTGTCATATAACTCTTGTAAATCATCTAATATTGCCATATAAACTAAATCCTTTTCCATAGTGTTTTCTTTCAAATAAGGCAGGTAAAAGCACCTAGATTGTTCTAAGTCCTATGAGATTGTTTTAATCGAGACAATCTCACTCTCAAAGAGAGAAATTTCAGTAGCTTCATCTGGACTAGGATTAGCAATGAGAATAGTGATTTCATCTTGCTCATCATTGTCCATTTCGTCAACAAAGTCTATGACACGTCCCTTGATTATCTTATCGCAATTAGTGACTATCTGAACCCTTGATCGAAGATACTTCCAAAGCTGTTTACTCATTTATTTTCCTCTCTGCTATTTTTTCGATAGTTCTTATACTTTTTATAGTTAGTCGATAAAATCGCCTAGGTTGAACTAAGCACTAATAATTTTGATTTTCTTGATAATATCTTCAGGATATGAGCGATCACCTATAACTATTTCGTCAGGACCATCTAAATCATAACCGTCAAACCAATCAACCACCCTACCCTTGATGGAGGTCCCATCTTCTAAAATAAGGCGAACATTTTTATCAACATATTCCCATAATTTCATTAAGTTCCTTCTCTCTAACATCGGAACAATATGACCCAATATTAGTTATTTACTAATGGCTTTTAGTTCCTGTTAAAAGCATTATAGCACACCTTACTTGCTAAAGTACAACAAGCACCCCATTAGACTAACCTGCTACTTTGCTTTCTTGTAAAAATGTTGTATACTTAAGTAAATAAAGGAAGTAATCTTGTTCCCCCCTGTCTACTATGTGGTCGGAATGATGGTTACTTCTTTTTTCCCCCTTACTATCTCAATAGCCTTGTATTTAAAAGTTTTTTAGGCTATAATTAAATTAACGAATAGAGGTTTTCCATCTCCCCTTGAAACAGATCTTTCTGCGGTAGGAGGTGGGACGCCTCTATTTGTTTTTTAAGTCAAAATGATGTAAAATTAATTCAAGAAAGAAGTGTGGTTTTCCCGCCTAAAAGCTCTATAGCTGTGGGAGGGTCACGCTTCTTTTTACCTCTCAAAAGAGAACGCAAAAAAAGCCGTCTCATTCTTTGAAGCAGCAATGAAATCAATCTAGCAAATATCTAAGCAAACCCAGAAATCAACCTTTTAAGACAAAGCAAAAAGCCCACTGTTGTAGGCTTTCTGTAAGATATTTCTTAAAATTAAAGCATCTTGTTGTAGAATTAGGAACACCTTACTTTATGTTTCCTTAGAGTTCTTTAACCCTTATATTACGCGCTTTTTTAACATAAACCACTAATACTACTTTTTAATACTTGTTCCCCCAAGGTGCGCAAAAGGGGGAGCAAAAAACGCATAGTATTTTAATGAGTTCAGCAGGCAAGAAACTAGCACGATCAAACGTGCTTTTTTGTTTTCTGATGAAATATGTACATACTTTTCCATACTTTAGTTTCTGATTGCTGATAGGTATATTATACCATGAAGCGCGTGGTTTATAAGATTATGACCTCACAAAAGCCCCCAGATTTGTTTCTAAGGGCTTCTAGTTTGTCCGTGGTGTTTTAGTTGTCCAGTACGAAACAAATCAAAATAGGGGGCGAATATGAAGCCTCAGCCTACATTTGCCAACATTTACGCTTCTAACTCTCCTTTCTGGTGGAATATGTAGGAACTTTTCAGACCAAGAGAGCATTTTTTAGTTTTTCTCTGACTGGCGGGATGTGTAAGAACTTGTTAGTACCTGACAAGATTTTATGAGCTGTTCAACAACTAGCGATATGTGTCCATAAATGTCCATGTTCTCTCGCTTAAATCTCAACATTTCTTAACAAAACACCACCACGATAACTTTTAGCAAAGTCTAGCAGTATCTCAGCCTTGAGGCGCTCATACTCAGCCTTATCAATGTCTAGTGCCTCGTATAATTGCCATAGCTTTAACCTCTCCCCAGTTCGCCTTGTAAAGAGATTGGAGAATATCTCACGTCGTACATCGTCCAGATTGTCCCTGAAGGCTTCGATCACGCGCAGTAGCTCCATCGCTTTGGCTTCAAACGCTCCATCTTGACCGCCTAGGCTCAGTTTAACCAACGAGTGATAGCTTTTTAGAAATTTGTATGCTTGTTTTATCGTCTCTTCTTTATCGATTGGCATTTTCCACCTTGGTCAAGTTTTCTATGGCTTTTTGCCTTACTCGATAAACCGAGGCTGTAGATACACCTATTTCCTCAGCAACTCCCCAAACATCGAGATCATTCAAGTAAAAAAGTCTTAGGACAGAACGCTCAAGCGGATTGTCCAGCTTATCGATTAGCCTAGATATTTCCATTCTCTCTTCAGTAAGTCGCTCAATTCTCTGTAAAGTGTCCTCTTTTAGCTTCAGAACACTTATAAGATTGTTCTCTGTCTTGTTCTCTCTGCTTGTCTGCACCCTGCTATGGCTTAGTGTTGGTTTTTTGATAATGCCACCTTCCAGGGCTTCCAATTCCAAATATAAGCCTTTGATCTCCTTGTTTATCCACTTAACGCCCTCTAGTTTTTCTTTTACCTGCTCTGGTGTCATGCCTTGGCCTCCTGTGTGATATAATAATATTATTGAGATTATAGCTGAGGCGGAGCGCCTTGGCTTTTTTTCGTTTTCTCTATGTTCGCTCTAGCTTCAAATGATTCCCCGTGAGAAAAAATGTACAATGACGGGTGAAGCTCATAGAAGCGCGTGGGGAGGGAGATAGCCCCCATATCTCCTTATGGTTTGATAAGCAATTAAGGGATGTTTTTATTTCTCTTATTTCCTTGTCATTCTGCAAGCAATTAAGGCAAGTTATTTATTGGCTTATCTGCTTGTCATTTGGTAAGCAGCAAATCCAAAATAACAGACTTTTAAATTGCTCTTATTTCCCTGTCATTGGGTAGGAAAATAAGGGGAGTTATTTTAGTTCTTATTTCCTTATCGTTTAACAAGGAAAAAAACGAAAATAAGGAGCTTCTAAATTCGTCTTAACTCCCTATCGTTTTGTAAGCAATTAAGAAGGCTTATTGTCATCCTTATCTGCTCGTCGTTTCTCAGGGAGTTAAGGAGGGTTTTTATTGCTCTTATCTGCTTGATAAATGATAGGGGGGATATATCCACTTTTATCGGCGTTCGCTCGGAGTTCAATGCTTTCTTGTGAGAAAAAATGTACAATGACGGTGTGAAGTTCATAGAAGCGCGTGGGTGGAGGAAATACCCCCCACTATGTTATAAAATTGGATAATTGAGTAGTAGCTTTATCGGTCAAAAAATCAAGCTAAACACCTAGTAATACTACATTCTACCAACTTCAAAAACATTTCAAAAAGGGAATTTTTCGTACAGAAGAGGGCAGCGTTCTTTCCCTCTAGTAAAATATACCCCCGTTTAAAATTAAAGGGGGTATCTCTGCCTTTTTTTCTCCCATTCATACCCTTTTGGTATCTTGTAATTGATTTAAAGATAAACAATATTTATATCATTTTTTTCTAAACATGATCTTTATTTAGATTTGTTTGGAAATGCTCCAAATCACTACTTCAGATTGCTCAATCCATTCAGCCAAAATCTATCTCCTTTTCTGGTGTAGTAAACAAACTTTTGATAATGCTTGTAATATCGTTTCTTTTTCATGTATTTTGGTCTTTCAGGAAAACTGTCAAACATATATCCGCCACGTTTGGGACTCCAACCTGGTTCTACCTTTCTAGCTTCCCTAAGCGCAAGTTCCCAATAGTATTGGCAATCTGTCTTACTTCGGTTCAGTGTTGACTTGTGTATTTTCTGGCATGATCCACAACCATATATCAAAAGTCTCTTATAGAGTTTTCTGCATAGATTACCACAAATAGGACAGAGAAAGAAGTAGCGATTGCCTCCCTTAGTTCCTGGTATACTTGCTAACTCAAAATGATTACTTTCAAAGGTGATATACAGGTTATCTAAGTCTATTTCTAGTTTTCTACCGTCCAACTCAGCTATACCATGACTGATATTCTTGTTTTTCATTGGCTTTATAAATCTCTCTATGGTTATTGATTTTATAACTTCCATTCGTTCAAAAATCCCCCTATATGGAAAAACCCAAATCTATTGCCTAAATGTCAAAAGGGGATTACTCCCCTCTCTGTGTTTTATTGACCAGAATAATCAGCAAGGCCTTTATATTCGCCCTCTACGTCCATTTTTTGGAGTAGGCTAATACTTTCATCGTCCAGCATTTCCAACGTACCAAAAGCGGTCATAGAGTCCATAGGGATAGGTTTATCAGAAAGCAAGCGATCAGCATAGTCTAATAGTTCCAGCTCGTAGTCTGTGACCTTATTCAGCAAACTCTCAAAATCCTCTGACTCTTTGAGTTGAAGCACGCGCTCCCGTTTATAACGTTCTTCAAACGCTTCCTCTCCCTCTGGTTGTTTGTGGTAGTCTTTAAAGCTGTCACAAATACGCTTAAAGGTCTTGTTTAGCTTGTGATCTTCCACATACTCAGCGACAAGCGTTCCTTTATCCTTGTAAGTCAATGAGATTACAGGCTGGCAATATGTCCCAGCCATGTATCCCAGTAGCGCATGACCTGCTACTTGAGCGGTCGCCTGATCACAAAAATAGTAAGTGAAAGTAAATGTTTTTGCTTTGTCTGAAAATGTTTTTAATGTCATGTTGTTTGTCCTCTTTCTGTTTTAAGGTAAATTATGTAATATTTTTCGTGTTCCGTGACATTCTGTGACCTTCTGTGACAAAGAACGTCACACGTTCAAACCCTTGAGGCTCTAGGTGTTTCACCACCCCTGTGACCCTGTGACGTTCTTTTGTTTTATCGTTCCTATATATATAAATACTGCATTTTTCTCTATATATAAGAGTTGGAAAGAATGTCACAACGTCACACCTATTCCCCTAAAGCTAGATATATCAAGGCTTCAAGGGGTGTGACCTTCTTTTTTGAGAACGTCACACAACGTCACACTTTTTCAAAGAAAAGCAGTATTACCAAGGTTTTCAGCAAAAAAAGAACGTCACACTTATTCTTGTTTAGTGATAGAGTGTTGAGGTGTCCGCATTTTTATCTTGTCAACGTCCCATGCCTCTAGTTTTTCAAAATCTTCTGGAGGAACTCTTTTCTTTCTTAGAGAATACCGATTAGGTGTCAACTGTTGTAAGTGCTTGATAGTTTCTTTACCAGCCCCGTAAACATTGGGTTTGGGTATTCCCATATCTTCGGCATAGTGCTTTAGTGATCTTGTAACAATAAAAACAGGTACTACGTCCAGCTCATGCCAACCTTTTTCCATGTATTCATGCTTAACCCATGAAAGTAAGTAGTCATTATCCTCCTGGTATTCTTCTAGGAGTCCTTTAACTGCTTTAGGTTCGATAAAGTGAGTAAATGGCTCTTGGTTGATGGCTTTGTAGAGGGCATACTCTAGGACTTCCTTGTTTGCTAAAAACTCATTTTTTATCCAAGGTTTTTCCTTCTCCCCGTTAAAGTCAGCATTAAAAGGGACGATCATAATTCTACGATACCAGCCTTTTGTCTTGTTGCCACCATTGGGGATATAATTCCCTGAAAAGATATTGAATAGCTTGAAAGTAGCTTCAAAGGCTGGGCGTCCTTTTGGATTGACTAGCACGGTGTCCCCACTAGTGATACTCATTAAATCAGACGGGTTTTTTAAGTATTCGTTAGGTGCTTCATCTCCAATATTACAAACTTTTCCTACCAAGGTTTCTAAGTTATGCTTTTCAGCAAACTGTGCTGGCTTTAAGGCTGATATATTGCTTTCACCTATTAGGTTGATAAGGAAGCGCTGAAATGTTCCCTTACCGTTGTTACCGTCCCCGTAGAAGATCGCGAACTTGTTTCGGGTGTGGTTAGGGTTAATAGCTTCAAGGATAATCTGCCAAAACAGTGTTACCAGTTCACTATCATTACAAGCGATTGAGTTTAGCCAATCATCAAAAGTTTTGCCCTCTCTATCTGTTGGGACTCGTTTAGGCGCGTGGTAGGCCGTGCTTATCTTACTTGTAATTACATACTTAGGACTAAAGGGGAGTAGTTCCTTAGTTTCTAAGTTGATAATGCCGTTCTGTACGGGAATGAGGTTGGAACTTTCTAAAGGTTTTCGTATCTTTGCCAATGTTCTAACCATTAACTTAATCTGTGGCCACTCTCTGGGTTTAATTCTAACGTCAAAGGTCTTACACAAAAGATTGAATAGATCATTACTAGCGGTATAGATACCCTCGTCTAAATCGTAGATATAGAGCAGGCTATAATCAGGTATATTGCTCTTGCTGATAAAAGTAAATGTGACAATATCGCTTAAAATTTTAGCGACTGTGAAGGTTTGGGGCATAGCGACCTTTTCGGTAACATCCCCTGTGGACTCGTTTACCTTTGTTTCAGTATGTTCTGCCCGCCATTCTTCACCAGCCTGAAAGATACGATTTTCAAGCTCCTTCATCGTTCTAGGAGGGTGTTCTTGCTCCATTACCTCCATGATTTCACTTTTTAGGTTTGCTAATTCTTCTAGTTCTATGGTTCTAACCTCTCTTTCTATATTCAGCCCGTGCTATACTGCTAAAAGTGCGGTCTAGCTCGTCAATAGGTAATGGTTCAACTGTCACGCTATTGGCTATCTTTGTAAGTTCATAGGCGGTCTCTAGGTCACAATCAACCCACTTATTAAAGAGTAAGCCTACAAATCGTGTCAGTGCTACGTTTCGCCCTCCCTCGTCTCCAAATCCGTTGAAAAGCGTGTCAATGATCCTCATGGTCATAGATTTCTGACCGCTTGGCCTTGGAGTGTATGGAAGACTTATAGCATTCTGTTTGACTGGTTCAGCCGTTGTCTGTGGTACTGGATAATCAAGTCCATGCTCTACAATCTTTTGATAACTTGCTGGGTCGCCTGTTGTTACTGGTAGCCCTTGGAGTTGTGACCATGTTAAACTGGCCATGTCAAAGGGTAGCCCAATCTTATCAGCAATCTCTTTCACTACCTGCTTATAGGTCGCCTCATTCATCACGTTGTCAGGCTTCACCACAAGACGAAAACGGGGCTTTTCTAAGCTATGTTTGATAGTCGGGTATAAGATGTAAGAGTAGCCAAATAAAGCGCTAGAAACGGCCTTTATAAAGCCCTCAGACGTCCCCTGTATATCGTCATAATCAAGGAAAATCAAATCTCTATATCCCAGGCTAGTGTTGTTTCGCTTGTAACTGCCATTCTTTTCTGGTGTCATTTTCCCACTGATACAGTAAGGCGCTTGTGTACGTTTAAATTCTTCAATATCTGCCCCTTCAGGGACTACCAAAGGCTTAAAGCGTTCAATGTACTGGAAAGGCTCAATCTTATCAAAGGGATAGACAAGATTACTCTGAAAGCCTTTAGCCTCGTAAATTGTCATACTATCGCCCCTTTTTGCGTTTCTTTTTTAACTTCTTCAGTAGCTTTTGTTCTTTGACCTGTTCCAAAGATTTGCCACGGTGCTTATACAATTTAATGTCATGATAATGACCTCCGCCTTGTGCTGGGTGTGTGTTATATCTAGCCATTTTCCACCCCCAAAAACTTCAGCAAGTCAGAAACTCTATAATAGATCTTCCTAGTATCTTCTAGTGGGGGCTGGTATCGTCTTAGCCCAGCATCTTCCCACTTTTGAAGTGTCTTATATTTTACATCTAACTCGTCCATGACTTCTTGTGCCGTAATTAACCCCGTCAATCGCGGTTTGGCTGTATCACGCGCTTCCAAGTAATTCTCCACAAGCTCCAGAACGCCATGAGTTAGCTCATATTCGCTCTCTTTGCTGAGACTAAACATATTTCATCAGCTCCCTTCAGTAGTTGCTTGTAGCTCTCTAAATCAGCATTTAAAAGGACAGTCAGACGCTTCTGTTCCTCTTGTACCTGGTTATAGAATGCCTTTGCTCCGTCCAGTAACTCCTCTTTGTTAGCTGGGATAAAGTAGCCTCTGAAAGCTCCGTGACGTACCCCAACGATAGGAACGCCGTAGCGCGTGATCAGACGGCTGATAATGTCCTGGACGGTTCTTTCTGCTAGTTTAGTGATTAAGCTGATTTCTGCCCCTGTTATGGAGTTCTCAGCCCCTACCTTGATTAGTCTTAATACTCGTTTATCATTCTCTGTTAAACTCATTGAATACCTCCCCATACATTGACCCCTGCAAGCTGAATATAACGCCCATAATCAGGGCTTAAATCCTCGCTAGGTGTTTCTATCGTCTGTTTGCTTTCTCGCTCAAATTGGGCGCTTTTTTTGCGGTCTCGGTGGTTTAGATAAAGCAGTAAGCCAATCAATACCACCATAAAGATTACCGCTTGTGTGTTGGTCAAATCTAATTCATTCATGTTATGCCCTCGCTTTGTAATTCTTGATATAGTCCACTTGATCAGTTCGCTCCATCTTCAGGGACTCGTCCACCTCTTCGGTGCTTACCTTTCTATCTACAAAATCAGCAATAAACTGGAAGAGGTTTGGGCGTTTCTCCTTAATTTCAGCCATTTGTTTATCAAATTCTGCTTGTGTCATGTTATCTAGGTCTAGTGTCATTTCATCGCCTCCTCAAACTTCTCTATAAGACAGTCTTTACTTACTTTTCGAGTACCATCTTTAGAGTTAAAAAGAATATCTTTTAAGGTTATAGTAGCCTCTAAATACTCCTTTTCAGCATGTTCTATATACGCCTGTTGCTCTGCTTCGTTGTCAAAAAAGTGCTTAGCTTGGCGTTTAAAGAAGGCTTGTCGCATAGCGTCCATTTCAAAAATACCAGGGTGGAAAAACATTCCCGTAGTGCTTTTAGAAACGGCTTCGATTTTATGACTTTCATTCAATTCAGGAAGTTCAATCCAAAGTAAACGGGATAAATCTTCTTTGATTGATTTTGTTTGATTTGCCAATAACGAAAGTCTTCTCAGGCCATTTTTTTCGCTAATTTCTCGCATTTCTGCGCTAATTCTATCTATACGTCTAGTTAAATTCTCGTACGTTGTTTCTGCCATGTTTTTTACCTCTGTTTCTATGTTTTTTTTGTAATTGTCTTGATGGGTCTTTTAATGGTCTTTTCCTATACAGTTAGATCCCCACGCCTAGAGTCGCCAATATTTGAAAGCGTGAGAAAGTACCAGTTTAAAGAGTTAGCGCTCTCCGTATGGTCAAAATGTCCTAGATATGCTATAATCTAGTTATAAATCTTTACTAAAACCTCTTTAATAATAGCTTGCCTGCTTTTTGTTAAATTCGTTTTAGTGTTAGTGTGAAAGGCTTTGCTGATTGGTCTCGGTAAGCCTTTTTTTGTTGCAATCACGCGCATTCTTGGCGTGTTTTTTTATTTCTGAATGCCATGGCTTTGATTTCTTGGTAACTCATATTCAAGCCAATCATGGCTATTACCATGTCCTCAAATGCCTGGTATTGCTCCAGCTCGTTACTGGTCAAGCTATCAATACCGTTATAGCCCCCACGTTCTCCCCTTAACTGCTTCGCGTTCCTGTCGGTTACTGCCTTTAGTAGCAAGTTGTTCATGGTGCTATGCGCGTGCTTGGGTGCTTGTTCCCAGTTCTCAATACTGTCATGCAGTGTTTTTCTTTTTGGCTTTTCTAGTGCCCTCTGCATACGAAACTTAGAAAGTTCCTCACGCATTTTAAAGAATGCTTTGACTAGGTTGGTTTTGAAGTTGGCCACTTGCTCGGTATTCTTTAAGAATGTAACTAACAAGGTCGCTTGTTGTTCGTTCAAAATATAGTCCTTAGTACTCTGGCCACTTTCCATAGCTTGGATTTTAAATCCAACCTTTCCGAACTGTTCAAACCTTGCTTGATGTTTGCGGATCGTCTTGGTTATTGTGTGATGTTGCAATCCCGTGCACCCTGCCACAATACTACTTAGTGTATACGGCTCTTTCTTACCGTCCATGTAGACTAGTTCCATTGGTTCGCTCCTTTCTAAATAAGTTCGTTTTTTTTCGTACTTTTCCCCAAAAAAATAAGATCAGGGGAAATATTATAAAGTGAAGTTAATTCTCTTAGTAAATCAATAGGTATTTTAGTACTATCTTTTTCGTACTTTGCGACAGTCTGAAAACTTCTATTAATTTTTAACCCAACTTCACGCAACGTATAACCAGCAGAAACTCGCGCTCCTTTTAAAGTAATCTGTTCCATTTTTAAAAAATCCTTTCTAAAATGATAATTGAATTGTACTATTATTTTCGTACTTTGTCAACCATTTAATAAAAAAATATTATTTTTTTCGTACTATTTCTATTTTATTGTGTTACAATGGGCTTAGGAAATTTAGGAGGAGGTAATTATATATGGCAAAAAATAGCCCTCAAGATATTAAAAATAGACTCTATTTCTCTGCTAGGTTAAATAGACTTATGAAAGAACAAGGTAAAAGACAAATTGACTTACATAATGATTTAGGTATTCCAAAAAGTACCTTAACAGGTTATGTCAAAGGTAGGTCAATGCCAAACACCGAAAATCTCCAAAAACTTGCTGACTATTTTAAAGTGGAAGCATCAGATATTGATCCCCGTTATTTTGTTATTGAACCAGACGTTATTTTAAAATACGAGCAACCTGTCATTGATTTTGTTACAATGTTTGAATCTTTGTCAGAAAGAAAACAAAAGAAATATTTTAAAGGCGTTATAAAAGATTTAGAGCATGATAATTTACCTCATGATTTTTTAAAAGAACCCTCAGACCTCGTTACTCATTTAGGTTCACAGTTAGATGAAAAACTGAGAGTTGATAAAGAGCTAAAAATGCTTGAAAAAGAAAATGCAATGCTTGAGGAAGAAATTAGAATTTTAAAAATTTCTAATGAATACGCCTTGATAGACCCTAAAGATACTGAAGCTATTAATGATTTTAGAAATAGCCATTCAGAAGAAGATATTATTAAAGTTGAAGAATTACTTAATAAAAAAAAGCAACCCTAGCAAAACAGGATGGCCAAAAAGGCTGATTATGCGACCTACACCATACCCACGCGCCACAATATAATATAGAAAACATTTTAAGAAAGGAAACGTATGGAAGATTTAAGTAAAAGATTAGTTAATAAAAGTGTCGAAGCTTTTATTATGGGGCTTGAAATATATAACAAACCTACAATTAAGTACAGAATTGAGGGTTTTAGTTTTTTTATCTGTAACGCCTGGGAATTAATGCTAAAGGCTTATATCATTAATAATAATGGTGAAGAATCAATATATTTTAAGGATAGTAAGGATAGAACGATATCATTAGAAAATGCAGTTGAGACAGTATTTCCAGATAAACATGGATCATTACGAAAAAATCTAATTCGAATTATAGAACTTAGGAATACTAGTACCCACTTCATAACAGAAGATTATGAACATATCTATGCCCCATTATTTCAAGCATGTGTTTCTAATTATATTTCTAAAATGCAAGAGTTTCACAATGAGGATATCACAAAACAAATTGCACAAAATTTCTTGACTTTATCAGTCCGCATCGACCAACTTAATCAAGAAGAAATTCGAGCCAAGTACTCTCCTAAAATGGCCGAACGTATACTCGCCGAGCAAGATAAAATTGAAAATGAAATATCTACTAATAATTCTGACTATGCTGTACCTGTTGAAACTCGATTTTATATCACTAAGCGAAAACAAGATGCTGATTTATTTGTTAAACTTGATAACACTGCGGAAACGAGTATAGGTATAGTTAGAGAGATTAAAGATCCAAACGCTATCTATCCATTAACTACTAGGGAAGTTATTAAAATTGTTAATAGACATCTCAAATCGAAAGGGATTCTATTAACAAAAATAGTAGGTGGAGAAAAACAAAAAAAGACGTTTACAACAAACGACTTACAACTTTTTAATACATTTTATGATATCAAGACAAATCAACGTTATTGCTACCATTATAAAATTGGTAATCGATACGGCTACTCTCAAATCCTCTGCGATTTTATAATTGAGGAAATCGAACGAAGTCCTGAAACGTTCGTAGAAAACTTGAAAAAAAGACAAAAAAAATAAGATAACCCCAGGCATATGTGAATTCTCGTCCATCGACTTACTCCCCTTTGGGAACACAACGTTAATCCTTCGCAAGTTATCTTGTTAATTCTATTATACCACGCGCGTGGGAAATGTAAAGTGTTTTGTTAGCTAACTGGTAAACTAACTTTAGAAAAAAACTCTCAAAAAACACTGTAAAATAAGTGTTTTTACCACTTAACAATTAAGCATATAATTTACCTATCTAACTGCTTAAAATCAAATACAGGGCAAACTGTGAAGCCCTGGCATGATTTAAACCACAATCTAAAACCTTTTTAATAATAGCTTGCCTGCTGATGTATTTTAGAAAGGTATAAATCATGAAAATAACTGAAGTTATAAAAAAAGACGGTAGTAAAGTCTACCGTGCTAGTGTTTACCTAGGAGTTGACCAGGTAACAGGAAAGAAAGTTAAAACTAAGGTAACGGGGCGAACACAAAAGGAAGTAAAACAGAAAGCCAATCAAGAAAAGATAGATTTTCAGAAAGACGGTTGTACTAGATTTAAAGCTAGTTCAATAGAAAACTATCAAGAGTTAGCTAATCTTTGGTGGGAAAGCTACAAGCATACAGTAAAGCCCAATACAAAAATAAACGTTAAAAGAATACTTAAGAACCACGTTTTACCTCTGTTTGGTGCTTATAAACTTAATAAGCTCACTACTCCACTTATTCAAAGTATAGTCAATAAACTTGCTGACAAAACCAATAAAGGGGAAGAGGGAGCATTTCTATACTACGATAGCATACACGCGCTTAATAAACGTATCTTACAGTATGGTGTTACTATGCAGGCGATACCGTCCAATCCTGCGCGTGATGTTGTTTTACCTCGTAACACTCAAAAAGCAAAGCGACAAAAGGTAAAACACTTTGAAAATGAAGAGTTAAAAAAGTTTCTTGGTTATCTCGATAATCTAGATTTAAATAAGTTTCGTTATTGTTATGAGAATACACTTTACAAGTTCTTACTTGCTACTGGTTGTCGTATCAATGAAGCTTTAGCTCTTTCTTGGTCTGATATAGATTTAGATAATGCAGTTGTGCATATCACAAAGACTTTAAACTATAAACAAGAAACCAATAGCCCAAAATCAAAAGCCAGCTATCGGGATTTAGATATAGATCAAGCGACTGTAACAATGCTTAAAGCTTACAAGGTTAGGCAAATCCAAGAAGCTTGGAAAATTGGTAAAACTGAAACCGTGGTATTCTCTGACTTTATCCATGAGTACCCTAATAATCGAACCTTACAAACTAGATTAAGAACCCACTTTAAACGGGCGAATGTAACTAATATAGGTTTTCATGGTTTCAGACATACTCACGCTAGTTTATTACTTAACTCAGGAATACCTTACAAGGAGCTTCAGCACCGTTTAGGTCATTCCACTCTATCAATGACAATGGATATTTATAGTCACCTCTCAAAAGAAAGCGCAAAAAAAGCAGTCTCATTTTATGAAACTGCACTAAAAGCACTATAAGGGGAGCAAAAAGGGGAGCAAACCCAGAAATCAACATTTTAAGACAAAGCAAAAAGCCCACTGTTGTAGGCTTTCTGTAAGATATTTCTTAAAATTAAAGCATTTTGTTGTAGAATTCAACGACAAGTGCTTCGTTGATTTCTGGGTTGATTTCGTCGCGTTCTGGCAAGCGAGTCAATGAACCTTCCAATTTTTCAGCATCGAATGATACGAATGCTGGACGTCCAAGAGTAGCTTCTACTGCTTCAAGGATTGCTGGAACTTTCAATGATTTTTCACGAACTGAGATTACTTGACCTGGAGTTACACGGTATGATGGGATATCAACGCGTTTTCCGTCAACAAGGATGTGACCGTGGTTTACGAATTGACGAGCTTGACGACGAGTAGTCGCAAGACCAAGACGGTAAACAACGTTATCCAAACGACGTTCCAAAAGAAGCATGAAGTTGAAACCTAGGATTCCGCCTTTGATTTTTGTAGCTTGTACGAACAAGTTACGGAATTGTTTTTCACCTACACCGTAAGTGAAACGAAGTTTTTGTTTTTCAGCCAATTGCAAACCGTATTCTGACAATTTAGAACGGTTGTTTGGTCCGTGTTGTCCTGGTACGTAGTTACGACGTGCCAATTCTTTACCTGTACCTGTAAGTGAAAGGCCAAGGCGACGAGCTTGTTTCCAAGATGGTCCTGTATAACGTGACATATGTATGTCCTCCTGATATAAATAATATTTGGCGGAAATAGTCACTTAGAAAGCCCTGATTCGTGCAGATGCCCTTCGCCTAAACAGCCAAGGTTACTTGTCATAAGACACCTGTTGACGAGCTTCATGCTTTCCTGCTGCTATTTCACACAAAGGCTATTATACCATGAAAAGCTAGATATGTAAAGGGATTTTACAGCTTTATTTCAAATTGAGGCTGAATGTAAATTTGCTTCCTAAGCCATATTGACTTTCTGCTGTGATTTCGCCACCAAGCTGATGGGCTAGTTCGCGTGCAATCGCAAGTCCTAATCCATGTCCACCTGTCTTCATATTGCGCGAAGTTTCTACACGATAAAGTCGTTTAAAGATCTTTTCCAAATCCTCAGGAAGGATTCCCTGACCCTCGTCTTTCACACTGATTCTCAGCTCTTGTTCTGTTAATTGGGCAAGAACCTCGATTCTGGTTCCTGGTTCTGAATATTTAAAGGCATTGTTTAACAAATTGACCAGAATGCGAGAAAGTTTGTCAGAATGGCTCTTGATTTTCGCCGACTCAGGTGATACTTGAATGTAAACATCTCGCTCCTCTTGTTCAATCTGGAGTTGAAATTCACTCATTGACTCAATCAACAGCTGATCTAAAAAGACCTCTTCGACTTCTTCATCAGCAGTATCTTGAGGTTGGGTGTTAAGAGTCAGAACATCCAATTCCTCCACTAGCTTGTTTAGACGCTCGGTTTGCCGACCAATCGTGGCTAAGTAGTGGAGTCGCTCCTCTTCCTTAATCACTCCATCTAGAATTCCCTCCACAGTAACCTGAATGGAGGTAATGGGAGTTTTAATATCGTGAGAGAGCTGCGCAATCATCATTCTCTTTTCTTGCTCGCTCTCATCAAGTGATTGAAAGGTGGCTTGCAAATTGTGGGACATGTCATTAAAAGCCTGGCCCAGCTCTTGAAATTCTAATGGTCCCTTGGTTTCAATTTCTGTGCTGAAATCCTTGCTTGCTATATCCTGAGCTTGTTTTTTCAAATGTTTCAGAGAAGAGAACACTGGCGACAAAAGAAAGATGCTCACTGCAGCGCCAATGAAACTAGCAATCAAGGTCATTCCAACGAGAAAGTAAACTTCACTTTTCTCGATCAACATCCGTTGGACTGCCCAGAAAACGACCAAAATCGTTAGTAGAGTCGACACTAGATACCCCACTAAAATATAGTTTTTTAATTTCATGTTCTACCTCTTGGTCTTTCCATCTTATAACCCAAACCCCAGACAGTTTTGATAGCAGGAGCATTTGAATTCGTATACTTGGTCAACTCTTGCCTCAAAGCATGGATATGAACATTGAGTGTATTGGTATCATCCACATAGTCCTCTTGCCATACCTTCTCATAAAGTTCCGTCTTTGAAAAGACTCTCTCGGGATTGCTGGCTAATATCCATAGAAGTTCAAAGGATTTTACTGTCAATTCCAAAGGTTGCTCCCCAATGCGAACCTCATGAGTCACATGGTTGATCACTAAGTCACCAAACTCGATCTGTTCTGTCTCTCCTCCACGGCTAAGGCGACGCAAGATATTATTCACTCTTAAAACCAATTCGCGTGGGCTAAAGGGTTTGACTATAAAATCATCTGCCCCCAAACTTAATCCATAAATCTTATCCTGTTCGCTTGTCTTAGCAGTTGTAAAGAGGAAGGGTTGATCCGGAGCGATATACTGAACTTCACTGATAAAATCATACCCGTCCATATTGGGCATCATGATATCTGTGATAATGAGGTCGATAGATTTTTTTCTGAAAAGCTCTAATCCCTCCTTGCCATCATGGGCGACCAAAACGTCGTAACCCGCCTGTATAAGATAGCGGTGTTGAATATCTAGAATATCTATTTCATCATCAACCAGCAAAATTGTCTTTTTCATCTGACACTCCTTCGATAAAAACAGTGTTATACTTGCTTTAGTATAACACTATTTTCTCTAATGTTTAAATGATTTGAATCTTAATCTTCTCGTTTGGTTGTCAAACCCAAAAGTCCAACAAGACCTGCCAAGGCTAGACCAAAGATACCAAGGCCTGCTGTAGCCGTTTTAGCTTCCCCAGTATTTGGTAGCATCGCTTTATCATCTTTTTTCATCATATTAGCCATTGGGCTAGAAGCTGGTTGATCTACTTTCATATCTGACATATGGTTATTTGTACCCATCACACCCTCAGTCGTACCTGTAGAGCCTGTTTCAGAAGGCTTCGTATTCATCTGACCTTGTTGAGATGGTATTGTCGCCATTTCTTTTCCACGAAGTTGAATCGTTACTTGACGAGTAGCAATCAGATTGGTCAAATCAGGTTTGCCATCTTTAGATCCATAGACTTTAACAGTAGCTAGGTATGTATGGGTTCCGTTAGCTCGAAGTTGATCCAGCAAGGCCTGACCATCTTTGCCAACCGTATTGCCATTCAAATCCACTTCGTAGAAATATTGACCTTTAGCCAAGCCTTCAAGTGGCAATAGAGCAGGATTTTTAGCTGTTCCGTTGTCGGACCATGGGGCTTTGTCTGAGGCTTTTAACAAGAGGCGAGTCAACATACCATCTCCACCAAAAGCTTCGTACGGAATAACTTGGTTGACACCAGCCAAGAAAGGTCCAGGAACCTTAGCCTTATCAAGGTAGCTAGCTGGAACATCAATCATGTCTTTGACATTGTTAACAACAGACTCTTTAACCTGATTTGGTGTGGTTAAGCCATTCAAATTAACAGTCAAATCTTTAGTCGCTACCAGATTAGTTAAGTCAGGTTTGCCATCTTTTGCACCGTACACTTTGATGGTTGCCTTATAACTTTGCGTACCATTTTGTTTCAAAAGGTCAAGAAGCTCTTTATCTGATTTTCCTTGGGTGCCTGCTAAATCCACTTCGTAGAAGTAAAGGCCTTTGCCCAATTTCTCTACTGGTGGGAGAGCGGGATTTTTAGCTGAACCATTGTCTGACCATGGAGCCTTGTCGGATGCTTTCAAGATAAGGCGTGTTAACATACCGTCACCGGCAAAGAACTCGTATGGAATGACTTGATTGACACCAGCTGTAAATGGTCCTGGGAAATTGGCTTTGTCAAGGTAACTAGCTGGGACATCTACTGTATCTTTTGTATTGTCAGCCACACCTTTTTGCACTTCAGCTGGGGTGGTCAAACTATTCAAGTTGACATCCAAATTTTTAGTCGCTACCAGATTAGTTAAGTCAGGTTTGCCGTCTTTTGCACCGTACACCTTGATAGTAGCTTTATAGCTTTGCGTGCCGTTTTGTTTTAAAAGATCAAGCAACTCTTTGTCAGATTTGCCTTGGGTACCTGCTAAATCCACTTCATAGAAGTAAAGACCTTTGCCCAATTTCTCTACTGGTGGAAGGGCGGGATTTTTAGCTGAACCGTTGTCTGACCATGGAGCCTTATCAGATGCTTTCAAGATCAGGCGAGTCAACATGCCGTCACCAGCGAAGAATTCGTATGGAATGACTTGATTGACACCAGCTGTAAATGGTCCTGGGAAATTGGCTTTGTCAAGGTAACTAGCTGGGACATCTACTGTGTCTTTGGTGTTGTCGGCCACACCCTTTTGCACTTCAGCTGGGGTGGTCGCTGGTTGCGCTTCACTGACTTCACGGTCTTGTCCAGAAACTGTAGACGCAGGACTTTCCACAGGTTTAACTGCATCTTCTGTTTGTTTCTTAGAGTCAGGTTGTGCTTGCACTTCTTCTTTTGGCACTACTGCAGGCTCTTTAGCAGTTGCGTCCGCTTTTTCTGAAGAGCTTGTGGTATCCACACTTGCTTTAGGTGTTGGAATAGACTGTTCTGAAGGAAGAGCTACATCGACTGCTTTTTTGAGAACCTCTGCTGGTAAGTCGCTCTTTTCACTCACCGAAGCAGCGTCTGGCACGACTTGGGCAGGAGTCGGATTGACGACATCAGCACGCGCAGAACTTGGTTGACCAACTAGGACAAAGAAGCCACTAGCCACAACAACTGAAGCAACGCCTACACTGAGACGGCGAATAGACCAACGAGTATATCTCTGATTTGGATTGAATTTCATAGGATTCTCCTTAGAGTTTTCTTTTTTTGATGACTCTAGTATAATCTCCTAAAATTAAAAAGGATTAAGAAAAAGTTAAAATTTTTCTTAAATCCCTCTTATAAAATACTTATATTGACTCGTTAATTATTAGGAAAGAGAGTAGCCTTTCCTCTCCTACTCACTCAGTTCAGCTAGAGTGTCCAAATGTTGGTTATTAATGACTGCCATGATGTAGGCATCTGCCTGCAAGAGGTCATTGGGTCCGAATTGGACATCCAGAGGAGCATTTTCGTAGGAACGAAAACCAAGTACATTGAGGTTGTATCGCCCACGTAAATCCAACTGACTGAGGCTTTTACCTACCCATGATTGGGGGATTTTCATCTCGACAATCGATACATTCTTGTCCAGCTGAAAGACGTCTACGCTGTTATGAAAGAGGATGGTCTGTGCTAATGAGCGCCCCATTTCAAACTCTGGTGAGATGACTGCGTCTGCACCAATTTTTTCCAACACCTTTTTAGCCGTATGGCTTTTGACCTTGGCAATAACGGTCGGCACTCCTAAACTCTTGCAGTGCATGACCGCAAGAACACTGGACTCCAGATTTTCACCTGTTGCGACGACTACGGTATCACAGGTGTCAATCCCCGCTGATAGAAGGAGTTCTTCATCCGTGATATCTCCAACTACTCCACGCGCCAACACTGATTCAAATTGATTAATGCGTTCCTCGTGGTCATCAATAGCAATGATATTCATGTCATGCTTGGCTAGGGCAGCCAAAACACTGCTCCCAAAAATTCCCAAGCCTAAAATTCCAATTGTCCGATCTGACATCGTTTTTCCTTTCTTATCCGATAGTGATATCTGCCTTCATATAGTGAATCGTATCTTTCTTGTCTGGCTGGTATTCCGCTACACTGACCAGTAGTGTCAAGGGACCAATACGGCCGATAAACATCAACAACATAACGATACTGAGGGCTAACTTACCTAACTCTGGTGTTAAATTTGCCGTCACCCCAACTGTTGCAAGGGCTGAAATGGTCTCAAACATGAGGTAGATAAAGCGCGGATTTCCCTCTGCTGTTATCCCTAGTAGGATCAAGCCCAGCAAGAATGTTAGCAAGAAGATAATAAAGACACTGAAAGACTTTTGTACGGTTCGGGGTTCAATGGTCCTCCGAGCCACATTAGCATGAGGCAAGCCCAATAGTTCACTGCGAGCAAAGACCAACAAGACAAAGAAGGTCGTAATCTTGAGCCCGCCTGCTGTCCCTCCAGGTGCCCCGCCCAGAAACATCTGCAAGATGTAGATCAGTAAGGTAACTGGTCTAGCCTGGGTGTAGTCAATGGAAGCAAAGCCTGCCGTTCTCATACTGACTGTCTGGAAGAAACTAACCAGCAGTTTCTCTGGAGCGCTGAGATTTCCAATCGTCCCAGGATTATTCCACTCAATTAAGAGAGTCGATACTGTTCCAAAGAGCAGAATTCCCGCCGTTAAAAAGAGAACCAGCTTGGTATGGAAACGCAGGCGGCGTTTTTTCTTCTTCCCAAACTGGGTCGCTAGGTCAAACCAGACCATAAATCCTAGACCACCAGTGATAATCAAGCCTGCAATCACTAGATTGATCAAGGGATCCGTTTGAAAGGCTACCAAACTCGTACTTCCAAAATTATCAAATCCAGCATTACAGAAAGCTGAAACAGCCAAAAAGATAGAGGTTAGAATCCCTCGCCCCCAGCCAAATTCGGGGATAAAGCGAAAACTCAAGAGAAAGGCACCAATTCCTTCCACCAAAAAAGTCGTCAGAAAGATTGAGCGGATGAAGTCCTTTAGAGACTGGGTTTCTCCATAACTGAAACTTTCTTGAATAGTCTCACGACCACGAAGGCTGAGCTTTTGCTTGCCTTGGATATAAAAGATTCCGATAAAGGTCATGAGCCCCAAACCACCAATCTGGATCAAAATCATACAGATCAACTGGCCCCAGATATTATAAGTCGAAGCCACTGGCAGAGTGAAAAGCCCTGTCACACAGACCATGGACACGGTCGTAAAGAGATGGTCAAAGTAGGTCGCTTGTGACGTTTCTGCTTGCACAAAGGGGAGACTTAAAAGGAGAGAACCCAAGAAGATTACTAGGGCAAAACTTAAAAAGATGCGACGGGCTGGCGACAAGCGTCCCAGTATCGTCTTGATTTTTTCCAAAAAAGATTTGAATAACATAACTACATTCTACCATAAAAACAGTCAGAACACTCACATGTGGTGCACAATGGCAAGACAGAGTTCGAGTGCCTTATCAAAAGCTTCTGAGCCCCAGTCACGACTGTCGTA
Source organism: Streptococcus oralis (assembly GCF_023109195.1). Lineage (GTDB taxonomy): Bacteria > Bacillota > Bacilli > Lactobacillales > Streptococcaceae > Streptococcus > Streptococcus oralis_BV. Next base: position 95,442 of record NZ_JALDUB010000002.1, on the reverse strand, counting down.
GTTGTCCAGATCCGCTAAGGAATCTGCAGTAAAGAGCAATTCTCCCCAGACAACACCACGTAGCTGAGCCACTGCCGCAAGAGCCGAGCACTCCATTTCCACAACAGCGCAGCCTTCTTCCTTGCGATAGGCAACCTTTTCAGCCGTCTCTCGGTAAAAACCATCTGTCGTCCAGGTCATAACTTCCTCATAAGGAATGCCTCTTTGCTCCAAAACTTGCTCAATGGCAGAGACAGCCTCAATCTGCATCTCCATATAACGAGAAGGCGCTACATAATGGTAGCTGGTCCCCTCATCTCGCAGAGCGCGAACAGGGACGAGAAAGGCATTTTCCTCTATATCGGCTAGGACGCCACAGGTTCCAGTGGAAATGATTTGCTCCACACCATAGCCAATCAACCAATCCATAAACTGGGCAGCTGGGGCAGAACCCACGGGCGCCTGGGTTAGACAAATCGTCTCACCCTTGTAGTTGATGACATAGACTGGATAAGCCTTGGTGGCAGAAACGAACTCACCAACACAGTCCGCTCCTGCTTCCTGAGCGTAGCGGTCAATCTCTTCCTCCAAAAATGCATAGATGCACTTTTTTGGCAACTTTAAGTCCAATCCCTCATGTGTTGGCATAAGGACCGCCTGGGGATTGTCATCAAACTCCAAAATGGGAATCGCATGTTTCTGAATCATAGCCCACCTCCTCTAATTTTGTACTATTGTATCAAAAGCTGACGAAGTGTCAAGGAGTTGTCTTTAGCAAGCCAGAAAACTCCTCTTCCATACATTTAAGAAATCGTTGCTCTGCTGGAGAGGTCGGTTTCTGTTTTAGTAAAGTGATTGAGAACTATCACCAAAATAGCAAATTCAACAATAAAAAAGCACGAATCTGCATCAGGCAATATATACCCTTTTATATTATCTTGTGCAAGAAGCCAAACCAATAGAATCTAGCCTCCATTTTGTCTAGGCCTACTCTATTTCCACAAAGCACCCAAAATCTGTTTTTCTAATAAGTCTAGGTCCTCTTCCTTTATTTCTCCGTTGTCGCTAACGATATAAAGTTGAGCGAAGTAAGCCAACAATGGACCAACACAAATACGAACCATTTGAGGAATCGTTATCTCTGGATTTACACGTGGATCTGCTAGCAATTCCTTATGAAGCACTCGAAGTTTATCTTGAATAGCATTCCAGATAAAAATCTGTTCATTTTTTAGTTTCTTATTTGAAAAACTCTCCTGCAGAATGATTTTCATCAAAGCACGATTTTTTTTGAGATAGCTCATACGATCGTGGACGAGATAACGAACCCTCTCTTCTGTCGTTTCAAAAGCTAAGAGTTCCTCAAAAAAACTACCGAAAATGCTTGGGACTACAGGATGTAAAATAGCCGTCAGTAGATCATCCTTCGTCTTAAAATACTTAAACAAAGTTGCCTGGCTTAGTCCAGCACGCTCAGCTATGTGAAGAGTTGAGGTCCCATGGTAACTCCTAGTTGATATGAGATCCACTGCTGCCTGCATGATTTTTTTCTTTCCTTGAGGGTAATTCGCTTCTTCTAAGTAATCTTCAAACGATTCAAAAACAGTCTTATCCATCTAATCTTCACACCTTTTTAGCATTATTTATGTTGATTTCTAAACTTTACGATAACGACGCAATCCAACAATATTGAGAATTGTTAAAATGATCAAGAAAATCATTAAAACACCAAGATTTGGCAAAATATCACCAAGATTGTGTCCGTAAAGAATAATCTGGCTTATTGCATCACCAGAATAGGTTAATGGCAAAAATTTCCCCACAGTTGGAGCCCATTCTCCCATGGATGACAATGGAATAATTCCTGAGAAAAAAAGTTGGGGCATAATCACGAGAGGAATAAATTGCATCATTTGGAATTCTGATTTTGCTAGAGTAGACAAGAGAATTCCAAAAGCTAGTGCTACAAGAGCCAGTACCACATTAACTATTATAACATTTAAAATACTTCCTACAACTTCTACATCTAGTAGCCAAATTGCTGCTAAGACGACAACTGCCGTTTGAAAAATCGCAATAATACCGTAAGACAACATATAGCCATAGACGATTTCAGATCGTTTCACTGGTGTTGCTAACAAACGTTCTAGTGTTCCACTGGTGCGCTCTTTCAAAAGCGCCATACCTGAAATCAAAAAGACAAAGAAGAAAACTACAAAACCTATCAAAACCGGAATCATACTGGTAAAGAAGCTTGTATTTTCATCTCCATACTGATAAGACTCCTTGATTTCTGGTGTTTTTGCGTCCGAGTCCAATTGTGGAAGAGCTTGTTTGACACGAGATAGTAACTGATCGGTGCCTTCACTGGCGATACTTGTTCGTAACACTTGTCGTATCATAGATGTCTTGGAGGCATCTGTATTTGCGTAGTCGACCTGATACTCACCGTCTTTATAAGAAATCACAGCATCGACTTTTTCATTTGCTAGCGCTTCTTTGGCCTGATCTAAGTCTTGATAAGTCTCGATGTCCACATGATCAAGCTCATCCATTTTCGTTACCAAACCAGTTGGTAGATCTTGTGTCGCTAACTTGACATTCACGGTTGTACTAGCTGAAAACATGAGGTTCATCAACCACATGATAAAAACAGGTGCTATAAACATCAGGGCTAGAGTTCGTTTGTCACGAAGTAATTCTTTGATGACTTTTTTTGCAATCGCTATTGTTCTCATTTTACTCACCTTCTGCTTTTAAAAATACTTCTTCAATACTTGAAACTTGATAACTTTCTTTTAAGTGTTGCGGTGTATCAAAAGCAATGATTTTTCCGCCTAATAATAAGCCGACCTTATCCGTCAACTCTGCTTCATTCATAACATGGGTAGTAACTAATATCCCTACCCCATTGTCTCTAAGCGCGAATAATTCTTTCCAGATTTTCTTTCGAAGAGAAGGGTCGATTCCAACTGTCGGTTCGTCCAAAATCAAGAGTTGAGGATTTCCCAACAGCGCGATAGCAAGAGACAAACGCCGTTTCATTCCTCCAGAATAACCAGATACCGCCTTGTTTAAGTAGTCTGTCAGATCTACTACTTGAGCTATATGAGCAATTTCCGCCTTTAGGTCTTTTTTAGAAAGCCCCTTTAGCTGACCAAAAAATTCCAGATTTTCTTGACCAGACAAGGACTCGTATAAAGCATCTGATTGGGCCATATAGCCAATATCTCCTAAAATATGACGATTGGGCATAGTGTGATTTAACACTAAAGCTAGGCCTCCATCAGCCTTTTCCATTCCTAACGTAGTCTTAATCATAGTTGATTTACCAGCACCAGACGGACCAATTAATCCTATAATTTCTCCTAGCTGCAATTCAAAGCTGACATGATTCAGAACTATTTGTTGGTCAAAAGATTTTACTAAATCTTGTAAATGTAGCAATTTTTTCATATGCTTCCTCCTAGGTGAGTGGGTACTCACTTTTTAAATCACAGAAGCTATTATAGTGAGTAATCACTCACTTGTCAAGAGAAAGGGTTAAATTCTTTAAAAAAATAAAACACCAGATTCGTATCTGATGTTTATGATGCACATGTCTTATTTCTAAAAATGTTTTTGAACTTCCTCTCTATACTCCGAAATGGTCTTTCCTGTCCACTTTTTAAAGGCCTATTCTTCCTCTACTTTTCTCAGCCAATCCTACCATCGTCATTGCTATCGCAACTCTAATGACCTTGGCGATGGAAATTCATTTTACTCATTTTTATATGAAACAGACTAAGAAATTTTCAAGACCTAATTGGGAGTTGTTTTAGCTACAATCCATCTCTCAAACACAAAAACTCTCCCTTCTCTTTCGAGAAAGGAGATTCTTTTTTATCCTTGTCCGCCAGGGGCTGGACCGCCGCCTTGAGGGCCTCCATTTGGTCCACCGCCACCAGGCATAGAGTTGACGATTTCCGTTTGTTTTTCACCATTTAGATAGATATCTCCACCTGTGTAGGTCGCTGTCCCATCAAAGTCAAAACCTGTTTGACCAGTCATTTTAATGGTTCCGCCTGTGACCGTCACGTTCCCGTTTGAGTCGATTGGGTCTGTGTCTCCTTGACCGACTTCTACTGTCAGGTTCCCACCGTTCATAGTGAAGAAGATTTCACTCTGTTGGGCATTTTTATTAGCTGCATTGACTCCATCATCTGTCGAATAGATGGTAATGTCCCCACCGTTGATAGTGATTGACTTACCTTCAAGTCCTTCTGTCGAATTCTTGACGTTGTAGGTACCACTATCGATAACCAAATCACCTGATGCGTGGATGCCATCTTCTTTGGCATCGATGGTCATAGTCGTACCAGTGATGTTGAGTTCATCATTGACATTAAAGGCATCGCCAACTGCTGTGATGTTATAGGTTCCGCCCGTGATGTGGAGAGTGTCATTAGCCTTGATACCGTTGTTCTTCTTGCCATCTACATTGAGAGTTCCTTTCCCGTTGATGGTCAAATCCACCTTAGAAAAGAAAGCTGCATCAGCTTTTTCGTCGCTGTTGGAGCTTGAGTCAGAGAGACTGTTGGTGGTTCCTTCTGCCAAAGTCAGATAGACATGACCGGCTGATGTCGCAGAAATTGCTGCATTGGCATTGGTCATGGTCGCACCTTTTAGGACTAGATGAACATCTGCCGACTCATCTGCCTCGACCTTGATCTGCACTCCGTCAGACTGACCTGAAATCACATAGGTTCCAGATTTTGCGATGGTCACGGTTGATTCAGAGACTGTCACCCCATCTCCAGAGACGTTTGCTGATAAGCCAGATAGTTCAATCTTAGAAGCTGTGCTTTCGTCATAAGAAGTATCATTGTCCTTCTCTGTAAAATAGGATAATTGATTTGTCTTTGTTGCAGTTGTTGTGGCACTATTTGTCGTTGCATTGGTATTGGATGTAGTTGTTGACTGGGCACATGCTGCCATCAGCACTATTGCCGTTAAACTCGTTGCGAGTAGGGTCCATTTTTTTGATTTCATACCTTTTTCCTCTCCTTCGTATGATATAGCTAGACAGTCTACAGAAGATTCCTGAAACGAAACTAAAACTTTTCTGAAAGTTTCCTTAAATTTAGTTTGGATTAGATTTCGCCTAGTAATTTTTAGAAAGGACTGCTAAAAACAATTTTTGAACGCTAAAATACCTTTAATAGATTTTTTAAACCAAGATTCCCCAGTGCGATATCTCCTTGACCAAGAAAGCCAAAAAGAAGAAAAATTTATAAGACTAAAGCTCATAAAAAGAACAGCCCAGGCTGTTCTTTTTAGTTTTCTTTTACTTGGATTTCCTTGATAACACGCGCAGGATTGCCAGCTAGGACGACATTGTCTCCAAAGGACTTGGTAATCACGGCCCCCGCTCCTGCCACCACGTTATTTCCTAATGTCACCCCAGAAAGGACAATAACCCCACCTCCAGCCCAGAAATTATCTCCAATGGTGATGGGCTTGCCGTATTCGACCCCTGAATTGCGTTCATGCGGATCCAGTGGATGGAGTGGGGTTAAAAACTGACAGTTGGGGCCAAGCATAGCGTTGTTCCCGATGCGAATCGGACAAACATCCAGCATGGTCAAGTTCCAATTAGAATAAAAATTTTCCCCTAGATGGATATTGACCCCATAATCGACCACCAGACGTGGATTGACATAGAGATTTTGCCCAGTTGAGCCAAACCAAGTCTTGATGATTTCAGCTCCCTTCAAGGGATCCTCTTCCTTGTTAAAGGCAGCCTGTTTTTGGCGAGAAGCCTGCGCCAAGACCCGTAATTCTGGGTCCGACGGACGGTAAGGCTCCCCTGCTATCATTTTCTGGTATTCGCTAGCCATCTTATCACCTCATACTTACTTTGGCCCCATCATATCAAAAAGCCTCCGAAAGGTCAAGAATGGCCTGCTTTCTAGACTCTCGAAACGAATCCCTCTCCTAAGTCAAAACAACTTGCTTGACAAAAGCTTGACTTCATGGTTTAATATACCCCATAAGGGTATATGTGGAGGTGCCTATGTTTCACTTATTATTTACAAAAATTGACAGTATTTCTACCAGCGAGTTAGAAGCTAAACTTAAGGAACCGATTCAGCTACTGGATGTTCGGACGCCTATGGAATTCCGTAGAGGTCATATCAAAAATGCCAAAAATGTTCCTTTAACGGAAATCGGTTCTTACACACCAGCGACAAAAGAAACACTCTATGTCATTTGTCATTCTGGTGTACGAAGCAAACTAGCTGCGAAAAAGCTTAAGAAAAAAGGCTACGATGTCATCAATGTCCGAGGCGGTATGAGCGCTTGGACAGGTAAGGTCATCTAGAAGTATAAAATAATTGGCTACACAGCCTTGAACCTTATCGAAGGTCTGAGCGACAATATCCAAGGTGTCCGCTCGAAGACGATCTGACTAAGGGCAAATAATCCCTAGATGTGCGGACAAGTGGCGAATTTCAGGGGAGCTACCCAAGGTCGATACCATCCATAACCCCTAAATGAACTAAGGGAGATCTTGGGTGAACCAGACAAGAACCAAGCCTACATCCTTAGCTGCCACAGCGTTTTGCGCAACTATATCACAGAGCGTATCCTCCAGCAGGCAGGATTTGCCGTCCAAAACCTTGATGGCGCTTATTCACTATATAAAATGGCTAATCCAGAAGGAGTCGAATATGGAAACGAGTATCAGCATGGCTGACTTTTATGAAAAATACCTAAATGAAAATCTAAACCTTATCGATGTACGTGAGGTGCATGAATTCCAAGCAGGACATGCACCAGGAGCAAGAAATCTTCCGTTAAGTACCTTGGAGCAAGGTTACAAAGAACTCAAACCCGACCAGGAATACCATGTCATCTGTCAAGGTGGAGTCCGTTCCGCATCTGCTTGTGAATTTCTAAGCGCCCAAGGCCTCACCGTTATCAATGTAGAAGGTGGTATGAATGCTTGGCCCGGTCAAGTAGAATAAGCAAAAAACCGATTAAGGAACTTAATCGGTTTTTTCATTTCTGCAACCCACTGATATAGGGCTCGTAGCCCGTCGCTTCTAAAAAACGAAACACATTGATGGTATCTAAAAAGAGGTTTTCTCATTGGTATTGGGGGAACTCATCCGTTTGTCTGACATGATTTTTTTATCGAAATAGACTTAAATGACTTTGTCTGCATTGTTTATCAATAGCAAATTAGTTTACTTCCGTTTAATCAGGTATCGGATGGCCTTTTCTAGGCGTTCCTTTTGAGCCTCGGGGTCATCTAATGGTTGGTTGATGCAGTCAGTGAGATTTTCAGTAATGATCATCTCAATCACGCGCTCAACGCTAGATTTCACTGCTGTCAACTGCGTAACAATATCTGCGCAGTCACGATCTTCTTCAATCATCTTTTGAATCCCACGCAACTGGCCCTCTGAACGTTTCAGGCGTGTGATATACTTTGAGTTTGTCATTAATTTATCCTTGGTCACTTTTTCTTCATTATATCTCGAATAAGGGGCTTTGTCAAAATTCACTTCCTGTCTGTATTTGTAGGAGGCAACCTCTCCTCTGTATCAGATAGAAAAGATAGGTGAGCATGAAAATGGAAAAGAAACTCTGTCCTCCTTGAAGCTTGATGGGAAATAAAGTTGCCCATTAACCAACTGACTTTTATGCCTTATATCTTGGACAAAAAGGCAAGGATCACTATCCCATAGACTAGGACTAGAGCCAGACCAAATCCGATACCAAACCACTTGTAAAACTTGTCCATCCCGCTGTAACGTTCGACATAGGCCCTGTTCGGCTTGTCTGGATCGTACCAGACCGTCAGCTCCGAATGAAGGGGGAAATGGGTCTGCATCAATCGTTTGAAGGAAACAAAGGAGTTGCTGTAGCGAGTGATCGAAGACGCTAGCATATCTTCTCTTGTATAATCATTTGAAACTTTAGTAGGACCCCACGGAGTCGTGACCGTTTTGAACATAAAATACTGCAAGGTTTTCTTATAAGTAATCCCATCCACCGTGTATTCGACGATAGGTGGATACCCCTCACGAAAACGGCTATATCCGATAACTGTTCCCTGTACGGATGACTGGGCAAGGCGGACCAACTTCTGATCTCGAAGATAGAGGTAGAGAAAGGTCCCACATACAAATACAAAAGATAGGAAGATGACGATGATCCCAACTATCAAACCAATCACTTCTTTATTCATATGAACTCCTCCTGTTATTCTATAGAATAAAATCCCAAAGAACTCACTCGTCCAGAATCGGTATCGAATCCCTCGAGTCTACTCTTCGGATTTTTCTTTTGACTGTTTTTCTCTCAAATCTTTCACAGATTTTGATATGATATCTCTCACCTGTTCATCAGTAAGTCCTGGAATCTGGTAATATGGATTATTGGATTCGCTTTTTGACGGCTTTGTTCCTGAACTTTCGGTTTTAGAACTTTGTTCAGTCGAAGACGAGGATTTCGACTCTGAGGAACTGGATTCTTTGGCCTTAGAGGAGCTAGACGACTCAGACTCAGAAGGCTTGGACGTTTCAGGCGTTTTAGAATCAAGCTTAGGCGGCTTGTTTACTTGGTCGTTCGGCTGTTTCACAGGTTTATAGAATAGCCCAAAAGACAACAGCAAGGCCATCAAGATCCCAATGCCAGCCAAGGTTCTTTTATTGGCTTCAGCCGAGGGAACCTTTACTCCCTTTGTACTGAGTGTTTTCCATTCTGGATGCTCTTTTTCTATGGCTTTTTTCTGTCTCCTAAGAGGAGCAAGTAGAAAATGATTAAAAGGCACAATCGTTACCATAGCTACCGTTACAAGTGGGACATAATTGGAATGACTTGATACCAGTAGAACATCGAGTATAGCGAGAAGGATGAAGAGGAAACGCCCCACAAACTTACGAACTTGATGCTCTTTTTTGATCTGCAAATATCTCTCTTGTGACATTATCATCCTCTCTTTTCTATTTCTTCATTAAATATCACTTTCCCCTGTTCATATTTTCGCACAGCTAAGAACCAGCGGATAGGGTTGTTTTGGAATAAGAAAAGGTACAACAAGGCAGGAAAGAGACCTGCTAAAGGCGAGAAAAAGATTTGTATATCAAATGCCTCTTGCTTATTGAATGAGTCAATAGTGCCCGGAATTGCAGCAGCAAATATTACTATAGTAGTCATAAAAACTAGTAGCATGACAATCATAAAAGCCAACATTTTCGCAAACGTCGCTTTTTTCTCACTAAAATTTTCCCAGAACAAATTTGAATAAACTGCTTCTTTAAACTCTTTCTTTGTTGCTCCTTGGACTCGTTTCACTCCTTTATATAAGGCGACTTCCATCATCCATATAAATCCAAATAGGATAAAGGAAAGACAAAGAATAAAAATAGGAACCATCCCACTATTATAACGAAGGCCTGAGAAAATTGGTATTGCAACAAATCCTCCGAGTAAACCTAACAAAGAGAATATAGCAATTAAAGGAGCAATCCCCCTATTCGATCTCCTAGCCCCTTCTGTATTTAACAAGGCACTCTTATCTGCTACAAGAGCCTCTTTTGTTCGCGTATTATAGTAAACGGCCTTATCACCGCTCTGTCCAATAAAAATTATTTTTCTCATATAAAATCACCACAGTTTTCACTAATCACTATAATCAGAAACTTCAATTTTATCATAGGTTGTTGATAAAACATCACCATCACCAACCACTGGTAATGGTAATAGCGTTTCTCTCGTGTTTCTAGTTCTTCTCTTCCCTAAATAATACTTTTCCCTGCTTGTATTTTCGTACGGCTAACAGCCAGCGGATTGGATTGTTTTGAAATAGTAGAAGAACCACGCTAATTGGAACGATCGTTGCTCCGATTGGTACCATGAACATGGACGGCTCAAACCATTCCTGTTCATAGAAAGGAATGAAAGTCCCAGGTATGACAAAGAACACAACAATAACAAAAACAAATAGAAGAACGAGGATAACAAATAGATACAAGATGATTTTATCGACTGTTGGTTCCTTATCTGGTGACTTCCTCCAAAATTTACTACTTTCAACCGCTTCTTTAAACTGCTCTTCACTTGCTGGGACAAGCGACTTGGCCCCACTGTAGAACAGTTTTTCAAATCCATAAACACTTCCGATAAAAACGAAAAGGATAGCGGCTAGATGGATAGGTGCCATCCACTCACTCAATCTAAAGGGCGCTAGCAAGGAACGAATCCAAATACCGATAATAGCAACTAGCAAGAAAATAAAGAAGACAACCCAAGGCCACTTGGATTTCTTTGAACTGATGGCACCGTCGGTTTCTGACGAGGCGCTAGATTCTGTCGCTAAAGCCTCTCTCGTCTTTGTGTTATAGTAGACGGATTGCTGGCATCCTTGGCCTATATAAATGATTTTTCTCATCTTACATTTCTCCCTCTTTCCCTCGGCTACCGTCCTGTAATGTCTCCATCAGCTCCTTGAACAATCGTTTGCGCGTTTTCATCCGAAAATCATAAACTATATATGTAAGAATACCAATCCCTAACATGTACATAATTAAAAATTGAAAATCAGAAACAGCCAGATAACGATAGGCTGAAAAAATCGTTATTAAAACAAAAATGTAGCCAACTACTGTCAACGCCCTAGATTTTCTCCTAAGTGTTTTGATATTGGCTTTTGTGAGCCGGACTTTTCTAAATCTATCTGTCTTCATGTTGCGTCGGGTAGATTTGGCAAGGAGAATGGTCCCGAAAACCAAAAACAGAGACATCAGGATAAAGAAAATCAGATTGAAAGGGGAGGAGACATCTCCAAAGGTTTGGTTGAGCAACTTTGACAGCCGTTGCAAGGAATAGATTGCAATAGGGGCTGCAATGGCTGAATAATTCATGCCTTGTTTTGCACTGTAGAATACTTGATTCCCCAAATCATAATAGATAAAAGAGTCCTCCAGAGGGCCCTTACTGATTAAATTTTTTACACTTGTGTCCATCTTATTACCATTTCCTAAACTCAATACGGATGTTCAAACAAAGTCCTACTTTCTCTAAAAAGCATCGTGACAACAATTGCCAGCAGTCTAGCCGATTTTTAGCATTTGCCTTCCTAGAGAAAGAAAAGTTTATTAGTATTATAGCATGAACCCCCAGAAAAGGGAAAATATCCCCGGCAGATACCTTTGCTAGGGCCAAGAAAGGCTTCGTCATTTCATAAAAAAGCGAACAAATCCACATTCTAAAAACAGAATGCGAGCTTGTCCGCCTTTTCCTATGTCTCTAAAATAAATAATGTGTTTTCCTCGTTTCATCGTGCCAAGCGAATGCGGGTCACAATCCCATCTGGGTCTACAAGATCCAGTTCACTCGAATTTAGCCATTTGATCGGTGCTTCTAGCTCTTGTGCTTGCTTAACGATGTTCAAGAGTTCTTCCTTGCTTTCGACCTCAAGGACATAGTAGGCCAAGCCTGACAAGCCTTGCTCACGCGGAGCCAGACCTTTTCCAGCCCATTCGTTGACAGCCAGGTGGTGATGGTACTGACCAGCCGCTATCCAACTAGCACTAGGAATGCTAAATTTATCTTCTAGTCCTAACACCTTTTGATAAAACTGGCTCGCCTCACGACTATCCTTCACCGATAGATGGATATGCCCCATTCTCGTCCCTTCAGCTAGGATAAAGGGATCCACCTTTTCCCCTAACTCATAGATGTCCTGTGCCGCAAGGGCTTCGGTCACACCGATAATGCGACCGTCTTCTCGAATATCCCATGAAGACACTGGCTTATCACGGTAGAGTTCAATGCCATTCCCTTCCAAATCCTCTAGATAAATAGCCTCGCTGTATCCATGATCTGCACCCCCAACCAGAGGAATCCGCAAATCACTTAGGTGTTTCAAGACATCTGCCAAGGCTTTTCGTGTCGGCAACAAAATCGCCAGATGGTAGAGCCCATAATGCCCCCTTACTTCGCCAGACTTTTCTGCCTGAATCAAGTGAACCAAGGCTTTTCGACCAAGTCCCAAAATCGCTTCTGTCTCTGTTTGAGATAAAATCTCCAAGCCAATAATCTGGTGATAAAAAGCCGTTTGACTCGTCAAATCCTTGACATTTAAAACCGCCTCCGCTAGGTAAATGTGGCTTTGGTATGCATAAGTCATAGGGTGTCTCCTTTTGTTTGTTGTAACTTTATTAATTACATCAATTATACACTATTGAGATAAAATGTCAACGAAGACAACTCAAAAGAGCTGGAAACCAGCTCTTCTTTTTATTTGACAACAAGCTCGTAGCGAGTTTTGCTGGTAAAGGTTTGGCCTGCTTTGAGAATGACTTGGTCTTTGAAGTCACTGTGAATAGCATCTGGTAAAGCTTGCGCTTCAAGGGCAATCCCATTGTGTTGCACCATTGGTTGGCCTCCGATGAGCACACTCTCATCCACAAAGTTTGCTGTGTAGACCACAAAGCAAGGGGCCTCTGTCTTGAAAAGTAGGAAACGACCTGAGTGTTGGTCATAAAGGAAACCAGCATTGTCATGACCTGCAGGAAGAGCAAATGGGTGATCCAAACCAGATACCAACTGGATTTGCTCATCTTCCTCTTCAAAGATGTCCTTCAACAAAGCACCATTGTAGATGTGTTTAACCACATCACGAGTAGCATCTGGAGTCTTAGCCGGAACACCGTCCGGAGCGATTGGGTAAATACCCTCGGTATTTAGCTGGAAGACATGGCGGTCAACTGTCTGCGTGAAATCACCAGACAAGTTGAAGTAGCTGTGATTAGTTGGATTGACAAGCGTATCCTGATCTGTCGTCACCTTATAGCTGACTTCGTAGGCGCCAGTTTCTTCCAAGTGATAGCTGATCCAGATCTTGAGATTACCAGGGAATCCTCCTGTTCCGTCTGTACGTTCTGTGTAGAGGGTCAAGCCATGGTCGCTCACTTCGACCAATTCAAACAAGCTCGAATCCCAACCTGTTGAACCACTGTGGTTACAGTTGCTAGCGTTGTTGACTTCAAGATTATAGGTCTGACCATTGAGCTCAAATGTCGCACCTGCAATACGGCCCGCTACAGGACCTACACTTGCTCCATGCTTGGGACTATTGCCTACATAGCTATCAAAATCATCAAAACCCAAAATCACATTGGCAAAATTCCCAGCCTTGTCAGGCGTGACATAGCGCAATATGGTCGCACCATAGGTCATGATTTCTAGTTGGTAGCCACTGTCAGTCTCAAAGCGATAAGCCAAGACATCCTTGCCCTCATGATTTCCAAATACACGTTCTGTGTATGCTTTCATTCTTCTCTCCTTTGATCCATTTCTCTTAAGTAAACAAACCATAGAGAGTGTCTCACCATCTATGGTTGTAGTTTCTATTTTCAGAATCCTTTGTCAGAAAACCTTAAGTAGCTTCTTAACAAAAAGGGATTCTTCTATTCTTGTTTTTATGCTTCTACACGTTCAGTCCATGAAGTCGCTGTTGTTTGAAGAACCTTGTTGAGTTCGTCAATGTTCTCAAATCCAGTTGTGCGTAGCCATTCACGAGCTGCTGCCTCACCGTTTTTGATGTAGGCTTCAACTGATCCAGCCCAAGTTGCACGGCCGCAAAGAACACCGTTGAAGTTTGCGCCTGATTCGTGGGCAAAGACAAGTGTTTCTTGGAAGAGTTTAGCTGATACACCTGCACTCAAGTAGATGTATGGCAAGTTAGTCGCTTCATCTTGTGCTTTGAAGAAGGCTGCTGCTGCTTCACGTGTATGAACGATTTCACCATCGCCAAAGCCTTCAACGTATTTGACGTTGACTGGAACTTCCACTTTCAAGACATCAATGTTAAAGCGTGGGTCTGAGAAGACCTTCATAGCGCCGATAACCTTGTGTGGTTTTACTTTGGCGTATTCTGCAGAACCTGCGTCAGCGATTTTTTCATCGTAAGCCAAGATTTCAAGGAAGAATGGAATGTCTTCCGCCACACACTCTGAACCGATGCGTTCGATGTAAGCTTGTTTTTCTTGGTTGAGTTCGTCAGCGCTGTCTACATCGTAGTAAAGCAAGAATTTGACAGCGTCTGCACCTTGTTCTTTAATGCGTTTGGCAGACCAAACATCCAAGCAGTCAGGCAAGCGTTTAGTGCTAGTTGTGTCATAACCCGTTTTTTCATAAGCAAGGAGAAGACCAGCATTTGGTGCAAGAGCTTTTGTAGCTGGAAGTCCATACTCAGGGTCAAGAAGCATAGAGGATGCGTATTTTGTCAATTCATCTGCAACCAAAACTTTGAGTTCTTCCATTTGAGCGACTGTTGGCTCTTCTGTTTGGTATTGAGCCATGAGGCGTTTCAAAGCACCACGTTGGTCAAAAGCAAGAGCTGAGATGATTCCATTCTCGTCAGAGAGTTTTTGCAAGCAGGCTACTTTATTGGAACTTAATTGTAATTTACTCATAGACACTTCCTTATTTTTGATAGTCATGAATGATAACACCTTGTACCACACGGTTTACTGTACCTGTAGGAGATGGTGTATCTGGTTTATTTTCTACCTTGAGTGAAGTCAATAGGGCAAAGAGTTGGGCATAAACGATGTAAGGGAAGACACGGTAAATATCATTCAAGACACCGCCACAACCAAGGGTCACTTCTTTGACATTTTCAAGACCAAAAGCTTGATCACTCAAAAGCACAACACGACGAGCAATCTGATCACCAGCCACTTCACGAACCAAGTCCAAGTCGTACTTGCGAGTGTAGTCTGTCGTTGTACCAAAGACCAAAACAACTGTATCTTCGTTGATTAGTGATTTTGGACCGTGACGGAAGCCAACTGGACTTTCATACATAGTCGCCACTTGACCAGCTGTTAATTCCAAAATCTTGAGCTGAGCTTCATGAGCAAGGCCAAAGAAAGGACCAGCGCCTAGATAGATGACACGGTTAAAATCTAGGTCAACAAGTTCTTTGACATCTTCTGCATTGTCTAGAATTTTACGGGCAAGACTAGATACAACTTCAAAACGTTCAGCTTTAACAGCAAATTCTGTAGGATCAAAAACCAAGAGTGCTGTCAACATCATAGATGTAAAGCTAGAAGTCATGGCAAATCCAGCGTCATTTGAAGCAGCAGGTTGTAACAGCAAGAGATTACGGTCATCGCCATGAGCTTGAAGAGCCAACTTACCGTCCGCTGCACAAGTAATCGTCACTTGGTAAAGCTCATCCACCAAGGTCTTGGCCAAATCAACAGTTGCCACACTTTCAGGCGAGTTCCCACTACGAGCAAAAGATACAAGGACAGTCGCCACATCTTTTTTCAAATAAGTTTCTGGATTGGCAACGATATCTGTTGTCGCAATGGCATTGAAATTCCATTTTCTTTCGTCATAGACTTCCTTAAAGTAAGACACCAAGGTATCTCCCACATAAGCAGAAGTCCCAGCACCTGTCAAGATGACCTTGATATAGTCATGTTTATCCGCAATCCCTTGTAGGAAGGCTGCAATTTCTTCCCGTTTCGCTTGATAGGCTTCAAAAGCTTCTTTCCATACATCAGGCTGTTGGTAGATTTCACGAGTCGTGATTTCTGCACCCAGTTCAAGTAATTCTTCTTTTGTGTAATTTAGCATAGAGTTCCTCTAATCTATTGTTGTTTCATTCCTATTGAAAATATGGGAATGGGAGTGACTCCCATTCCCATGTATATTCTATATAAGATGCTCTAAGTTACATCTTATTCATCTTCGTCATCATCGAAGCCCGCTAACAAATCATTGACTTTTACGATGCTTTCTGCAGCACGGCTCTTATAATCCGCATCTGCACCTGTAAGGCTTGCATTGATAAATTCAATCACCATTGGAAGATTCATCCCTGCGTAGAGTTCAATGTCGCGGCCTTCCATAATCAAACGGCTTACCACGTTACAAGGTGTTCCGCCGAGAAGGTCCGCAAAGACTAGGAAATCATCCAACCCTTCGATAGCAGCTTCAAATTTTGCAGTAAATTCTTCTGGACCATCTTCTGGAAGAAGAGCCACTGCATGAATGTTGTCCTGTGGACCCATGATCATTTCTGTGCTACCTTTAAGTTCTTCACAGAAACGACCATGACTCACCAAAATTAATGATTTACTCATAAATTATGCGCCCATTCCAAGCAAGAATTTACCGATGAATGAAAGACCTACTGCAAGAACGATAATGATACCGATCGCTTTAGTAGAGTTCATACCTTTCTTACCAAGCAACCAGAAGATAAAGGCAGTAAAGATTGCTGGAAGCAAGCGTGGGAAGATTGAGTTCAAGATGTCTTGGAAGTCAATCATCTTTTCACCGATTGGCAATTTGTAAGAAATCTCAAAGTTGATCATTGTTGCTACAAGAGCACCCATCATGAAGACACCAAGTACAGATGCAGCGTCAATCAAAGCTGTCAAGGTACTTTGCATGTTGTTGATGAGGTTAACCCCTTCTTTGTAGGCAAATTCCAATTGTTTCCAACGGAAGATGTCATAAGCAACTGCAACTGCGATCCAAAGGAAGATACCCCATGGTTGGCCAGCGATAGCCATAGTTGCTGCGATAGATCCCATGATAGCAGGTACAAGTGAACCAAAGATTGTATCTCCAAGAGGAGCGAATGGTCCCATCAAACCTGTCTTGATACCGTTAACGGCATCTTTTGAACCCACACCATCTTTTTCTTCCATGGCAAGGTCAAAACCAGCGATAATTGTGTGGAAGAATGGTGAAGTATTGAAGAATTGAGTATGAACTTTCATCATTTCTTTCAATTCAGGAGTTCCATCCCCATACATTTTACGCAATTGAGGCAAGATCATGTAAAGGTAACCAGAAGCTTGCATACGCTCATAGTTCCAACCTAATTGGAAAGTAAACAAGCTACGTTTGTTGATTTGATTAAAATCTTCTTTTGTAAGTTTGTAATTAGAATTCGTCATCTTCGATTTCCCCACTTTCTGATGGTGTAGAAGGTGCTGCTACAGCAACTTTTTGGCTGTTCTTGAAGTGAACAACTGCAAGGAAGATACCCACGATAGAGATACCGATCATAGACAATCCTTTGAAGTTGTTAACAAAGCCAATCTTTTCAGCAACATCAGCAGGAAGAGTACCAAGGATACCCGCAACAGCGCCACCAAGACCTGTTACATATGAGTAAAGAACAGTCAACATAGCTGTCAAACCGAATCCCATTGCAAGGTAGTGAAGGTTACGTTTAACTGGAAGGTAACGAAGCAAGATTGCAAATCCAAGACCTGGAAGCATACGACCTGCAAGCGTCAAACCATCTGCAACCCATTGGTATTCTTTAACAAGGTTTACAACACCTTGTACGAATTCTCCACCAAAAGCAAGGGCGAAGAATACTGGAAGGGCACGAGAAAGAGCCCATGGAATCGCACCAAGTAGGTAGTTGCGTTCGATACCTTTGTAGTCAAAGCGTTCGATCGCAGCATCAATACGGTGTGCAAAGAAAGTAGTTGTCATACGTCCAAGAACGTCGAAGTATGTCAAAAGTGCTGCTACTGGTACAGCGATTGTTGTAATCGCAAGATCTGTATCAATACCTTGAGAGATAGAGAATGCTGTTGCAAGAACCGCACCAGAAGTTGCGTCGATACGAGAAGCACCACCAAAGGTACCAACCCCGAGAACGAACAACTGCAAGCTACCACCGATAAACAAACCAGTTGTCACATCTCCCATGATCAAACCAGTAATGAAACCAGCGAATACAGGGGAACCTGCAGATGAAACGATTGTCAACTCATCACAGATTTGATAAGCTGAGTACAAAGTGAGAAGTAAAATTTGCCACCATTGTATCATAACAATGACCTCCTAAAAATTTTTTCCTATTTTAATAAGCTCAAAAAGTCTGAAACTGGATCATTTGGAACCATTTGAGCAGTGAGTTTCACACCTTTTTCTGCTAGTTTGTGGAAATCTTCCACATCCTTGTCTACCACGTTGATAGAACGTGTGATAGAGCGAGTTTCTGGTGTTTGAGACATATTGCCGACGTTGAGTGTTTCAAGCGGAACACCTGCTTCGACCAAACCAAGGAAACGGTCTGGTTTACGTGCAACGATAAAGAGACGTTGGCTATCGTATTTACCAGCAAGGATATTTGCTGCTGCTTTCTCAACTGGCAAGATACTGAGTTTCACACCTGGTGGTGTCGCAAGTTTCAAACCACTCTTTTCAATATCGTTGTTAACAACTTCGTCGTCTACAACCATAATGCGTGAAACATTTAGTTTTCCAGCCCAAAGATTGGCTACTTGACCGTGGATCAAACGTCCATCGATACGGCATCCTACAATTGTCATAAGTTTTCCCCCTTTATGTGTTTTAGTGTAGGTTTACGAGTTAAATGAATCTCTTCTTTATATTCACCTTCAGTTTCAAAGATGATGATGCGGTTATCACCTTGCTTGAGATAGCTATGAGGGATATAAAGTGAGAGGGTCGGGCCGACATTCCAGAAACGTCCTAGGTGACGCCCGTTGACAAAGGCAACTCCCTTACCAAACTCAGACAAGTCTAAGTAGGTATCCTTAGGCTCTTCAACGGTGAAGTCGAAAGCGTAAAAGGCCGGTTGTCCTTCTATCCATCCTTTTGAAAAATCAATTTTCTCAGGATTATCCAATGGCAGTGGATATTGTTTCCAATTCAGTAAGAAATGTAGATCTTTGCAGACACCTGTACGAATTCCTTTACGTTGCGTATCTGCCAAGAACTTATGACCGTAGTTGACACGCCCCATGTTTTCAATCAAGATGTCAATCTCTGAAAAGCCTTCTCGATTGCCCTGACAGTAGATATCTTCACCAATCTCTGTCTGGTATTGAGTAGCAATCCATTGACCATCTACAAAGAGTTGAGCTCGGTCACGTCCATCGATGATACGGAGACGTTCCTCTTCTGCATCCCAACTTGCCTCAGTGCGGTAGAGAAGGTAGCCATAGCTTTGACCAAGTTCTTCCATCGCTTTTGGATAGAGGCTTTCAGTTGGACTAGAGAGACTATCCAGGGTTTCAAACAAGGAAACTTTTTCGACCAATGGAATGGACCCTATCTCCATGCTTTCCTTATAGAGTGGTTCCAACTGTGGATACTCTGGGAAGTGGGTTGCCATCATCTTCTTGACTGCTAGGTATTTAGCAGTTGGATTTCCTTCTTCATCCAGAAGGGCATCATAGTCGTAAGATGTGACTTGTGGCAAATCCAGAGTTCCTCGAGCCGAGCAACCATTCATGAAACCAAAGTTTGTTCCACCATGGAACATGTAAAGGTTGATAGAGCCTTGCTCCAATACCTCTCGAACAGCTTCTGCCAATTCTTTAGGATCACGAGTGATGATGGGTTCTTTCCAACGGTTGAACCAACCATCCCAGAATTCCATACACATGAGGGGCCATTTCTTGCCATGCTCATCAAAGAATTCCTGCATCTGTGAAAAGTTGTACGGAGCTTTAGAACCGAAGTTTCCTGTCACAAAGAGATCGTCTTCGATCAAGGTTCCGGCTTTCAGAGTAGCCCTCCATGGGCCATCTGAAGTAAAGAGTGGGCAATCAATCCCTCGGTCTTCCATCAATTTCCGAATTGCTCGTAGATAAGACTTATCTTCTCCATAAGAGCCATATTCATTTTCGACTTGCATCATAAGAATGTTTCCACCATTATCCAACAAGCGAGGCACAAGCCTTGGCAATAATTGGTCATAATAGCGAGCAACAGCCTCGATGTAGGCCGGGTCGGACGAGCGAATTCGCATGTCCTTTGTCAAGAGCCAAGCCGGCAAGCCACCAAATTCCCATTCCGCACAGATAAATGGAGACGGGCGTACAATGGCATAGAGACCTAGATCTTGTGCAATTTGAAGAAATCTCTCCAAATTTCTGGCACCTTCAAAATCAAACTCCCCTTCAACAGGTTCGTGTAAATTCCAAGCCACATAGGTCTCGACCGTATTAAAGCCAAGCGCCTTTAAGTTATAGAGAGAATGATACCAATCCTCTGCTGGAATCCTAAAATAATGAATGGCGCCGGACAAAATCTTGAACGGTTTTCCGTCTAAATAGAAATCGTCCTCAATTTTAAATCTGGTCATGTTATTACCTCTGACGAATTAAGTTTGCGCTTTCATTTATTATAATATTAACTATAATCAAATCTTTTGCATTTGTCAATAGGTTTTAGAAAATTATTTAAAATTTTTCTATTTTTTTACTTACCATTTACCGAAATTATCTAAAAATAGCATGAAAACGATCTTTTTATGTATGATAATTCACAAGAACATCAAATGAATTTTTTTACATGTAAAATAACATTTTTAGTCTATTATTTTAATTTTTTGACCTTAATACTACTCTTTTCTTTATATTTGTGGTAAAATCAAAATTGGAGAAAGAGAATCGAGGTGAAATTTATGGCTATTCCTAAATACCAATATATTAAAGATGAATTAAAAAACAAAATCATCTCTGGTCAATTTGCAAGTGGAGATAAATTTTATACAGAAGCCGAATTGATCGCGATGTACGATGTGAGTTCAATCACAGTTGTTCGTGCCTTGAACGACCTTGCTAAAGACGGCTACATTGTCCGCCAACAAGGTAAAGGTACTTTCGTTTCACGTGCCCGTAAGCACAAACTCGTTGAGTTTTCAGATGTCGAAATCTTTGAAACAAAAGACGATAAAGTTACTGTCCTTTCTATCGAGCGCGGAAACAAACTTGAATATTTAGATAAACTTGGACTACGTGGAGATCAATTCTACTATAAGATTGAACGTATTCGTCAGACAAATGATGTGACATACATCTACCACACATCTTATATTCCTGAACAATACATCAATGCCAACTATCCAAATCTTGATTATTATAGCTCTATCTATACACGTTTCAAATTGGATTACCGCATTCACATGAGTGATGAACACTTTGAGGAAATCAACGAAATCGCATTCCCAACACCAGAGCATGCTGCTTCTGTACTCGGAATCGATACACAATTCCCAACTGTCTTCCAAACGAAGACTACAAAACTCGAGGCCACTGGCCAAGTCCTTGCCTATAGTGAAACTTATAAGCGAGCAGACTACTACAAAATCAAATTCATCTCATGTAACCGAGGTCATTAAGAAAAAGCCTGAGCCTAGCTCAGGCTTTTTCTATATTCATTAGGGCACGAGAAAGAAGTTGTGAAAACGCTATGAAGGGCTCTTATTTAATTAGTAGCATTTTTACTAAAAAATAAGTTAAATTTCCGTTTGGTTTTTCCTCTGTTTAACCCCTTATCAGCAACTTTCTCCTAAATCTTATGATTTCCTCTATTTATTATAGTTCTTATATAAACCCACTTGACATTTTACTCCTTAGATAATAAAATAAAATTGGTTTTATGTAAACGCTATCATATATGATAATAACAAGGAGGTTTTGTCATGAAACTAGAAAAGAAACAGCGCTTCTCCATTCGTAAATACGCGGTTGGAGCAGCTTCTGTACTTATAGGATTTGCTTTTAGCGCACAAGTCGTAGCTGCCGACGGGATTACTCCGGCTCCAACAGCTGAGGAAACCGTTCAAACTGTCCAGGAGAGTCCTCAAGCAGTCAAAGAAGCTGTAGATTCCAAGGTTCCAGAAAAACTAGAAGAAAAGGCTGAAGAGCCTATAAAAGAGGATGTCAAAGAAGACTCGGAGGTTCCTCATACAGTTGCTCCAAAAACGGAAGAAACAACTGCACCAGCTGTGACAGAAAATGCTAATCCTACTCCGACTACTGAGAAAGAGAGTCCTGCCCCAGCTGAAACTCCTGCCGAAAGTACTCCTTCAGAAAAGAAAAATGAAGCCGTCACACCTGCAGTAGCCACTCCTAGCACGGAACGTGCAGCTCAGGTAAATGAAAAACTGGCAAAACGAAAAATGATCTCAATCGACGCTGGACGCAAGTACTTCTCTCCAGACCAACTCAAAGAAATCATCGACAAAGCCAAACACTACGGTTATACTGATCTTCATCTACTAGTTGGAAATGACGGCATGCGTTTTATGTTAGACGACATGACGATCAAAGCCAATGGCAAAACATATGCAAGTGACGATGTCAAACGTGCACTCGAAAACGGAACCGATGCCTACTACAAGGATCCAAACGGCAACCATTTGACAGAAACTCAGATGACGGACTTGATCAACTATGCTAAAAACAAAGGTATTGGCCTCATCCCAACTGTAAACAGCCCTGGTCACATGGATGCGATTTTGCATGCCATGAAAGAACTAGGCATCCAAAAACCGAACTTCAACTACTTTGGTAAGGAATCTGCTCGTACCGTTGACCTTGATAACAAGGAGGCTGTTGCATTTACCAAAGCTCTGATCGACAAGTATGCTGCTTACTTCGCTGGCAAAACTGACATCTTCAACATCGGGCTAGACGAGTACGCCAATGATGCTACAGACGCTAAAGGCTGGAGCGTTCTTCAAGCCTATAAATGGTATCCAGAAGATGGATTCCCAGACAAGGGTTATGATAAATTTATCGCCTACGCCAACGACCTTGCTCGCATCGTCAAATCTCACGGCCTCAAACCAATGGCCTTTAACGATGGTATCTACTATAATAGCGACACTAGCTTTGGAACCTTTGACAAAGACATCATCGTTTCTATGTGGACTGGTGGATGGGGCGGATACGACGTCGCTTCTTCTAAACTTCTAGTTGAAAAAGGCCACCAAATCCTTAATACCAACGATGCTTGGTACTACGTCCTCGGACGAAATGCCGATGGCCAAGGATGGTATAACCTCGACCAAGGACTCAATGGTATCAAGAACACTCCAATCACTTCTGTACCAAAATCTGATGGGGCTACTATCCCGTTCATCGGGGGTATGGTAGCTGCTTGGGCGGACACCCCATCTGCACGCTATTCACCATCACGCCTCTTCAAACTCATGCGTAGCTTCGCAAATGCCAATGCTGAATACTTCGCAGCTGACTATGAGTCTGCTGAGCAAGCCCTGAAAGAAGTGCCAACAGACCTTAACCGCTATACTGCAGAAAGTGTCGCAGCTGTAAAAGAAGCTGAAAAAGCTATTCGCTCACTCGATAGCAACCTCAGTCGCGCCCAACAAGACACGATTGACCAGGCAATCGCGAAACTCCAAGAAGCTGTCAGCAATTTGACCTTCACACCAGAAGCTCAAAAAGAAGAAGACGCGAAACGTGAAGTTGAAAAACTTGCCAAGAACAAGGTAATCTCTATCGATGCTGGACGTAAGTACTTCACACTTGACCAACTCAAACGCATCGTAGACAAGGCGAGCGAACTCGGCTACTCTGATGTGCATCTTCTCCTAGGAAATGATGGACTTCGCTTCCTCCTTGATGACATGACTATCACAGCTAACGGAAAAACTTATGCAAGTGATGATGTCAAAAAGGCTATCATAGAAGGAACAAAAGCTTACTACGATGATCCAAACGGAACCACTCTTAGTCAAGCTGAAATCACTGAATTGATCGAGTACGCAAAATCAAAAGGCCTCGGACTCATCCCAGCAATCAACAGCCCAGGTCACATGGATGCCATGCTCGTTGCTATGGAAAAACTTGGAATCAAGAATCCTCAAGCCAACTTTGACAAGGTATCCAAAACAACCATGGACCTTGAAAACGAAGAGGCGATGAACTTTGTCAAAGCCCTCATCGGCAAGTACATGGACTTCTTTGCAGGCAAGACAAAGATCTTCAACTACGGTACAGACGAATATGCCAATGATGCTACCAACGCCCAAGGCTGGTACTACCTCAAATGGTATGGACTCTATGGCAAGTTTGCTGAGTACTCTAACACCCTTGCTGCCATGGCCAAAGAAAGAGGCCTTCAGCCAATGGCTTTCAACGATGGTTTCTACTACGAGGACAAGGATGATGTTGAGTTTGACAAGGATGTCATCATCTCTTACTGGTCTAAGGGATGGTGGGGTTACAACCTTGCGACGCCTCAGTACCTAGCAAGCAAAGGCTATAAACTCCTCAACACAAACGGAGACTGGTACTACGTCCTAGGCAATCACAAACCAGACGAAGCCTACCCACTATCAAAGGCGATTGAAAACTCTGGCAAAGTGCCATTTAACCAGCTTGCATCTACCAAGTATCCAGAAGTAGACCTTCCAACCGTCGGAAGCATGCTTGCTATCTGGGCAGACAAACCAAGTGCTGAGTACAAGGAAGAAGAAATCTTTGAACTCATGACTGCCTTTGCAGACCATAACAAAGACTACTTCCGCGCTAACTACAATGCACTCCGTGAGGAACTTGCTCAAATCCCTACTAACTTGGAGGGATACAGCAAGGAAAGCTTGGATGCTCTAAATGCAGCTAAAGAAGCTCTCAACTACAACCTCAACCGTAACAAACAAGCCGAGTTAGACGCTCTTGTTGCTAAACTCAAAGCAGCCCGCCTAGGCCTTAAACCAGCAGCAACCCACTCAGGAAGCCTCGATGAAAACGAACTAGCTGCCAATGTTGAAACCAAACCGGAACTCATCACAAGAGCAGAAAAGATTCCATTTGAAGTTATCAAGAAGGAAAATCCGAACCTCCCAGCTGGTCAGAAAAAGATTATCACACCTGGTGTAGAGGGCGAACGCACTCATTACATCTCTGTCCTTACTGAAAATGGGAAACAAACAGAAACGGTTCTAGATAGCCAAGTAACCAAAGAACCTGTGACCCAAGTGGTTGAAATCGGCGCCCCTATTACGCACAAAGGGGATGAACACGGTCTTGCTCCAGCCGCAGAGGCAAAACCAAGACTGGACATCCAAGAGGAAGAGATTCCGTTCACTACCGTAACACGTGAAAATCCACAATTACCTCTCGGACAAACGCAAGTCGTCGTTGCTGGTGTAAATGGTCGCCGTACGATTTTCTACTCTGTCAGCACCACTGCTGACGGCAAGGAAGAAAGAACCCTTGTCAATAGTGCGGTATCGCAGGAAGCGGTCGCTCAGGTGGTCGAAGTCGGAACTGCCGTTGAGAAAGCTGAGCAAGCTGAAACAACTACTAGCAAAGCAGATGAAAAACAACTCCCTGCAACAGGAAGTCAAGACTCTGCAGGCTTGGTCGCAGCAGGACTCATGGCCACGCTAACAGCCTACGGACTCACTAAAAGAAAAGAAGATTAAATCCCTTCGATAAGCATACAAAAAAGCGAGATTAAATCTCGCTTTTTATTGTTAGGATTAATCACCGAGTCCGATACGTTCAAAGATATCATCTACTCGTTTGGTGTAGTAAAGAGGGTTGAAGATTTCATCGATCTCCTCTTGAGTCAGGCGTGATGTCACTTCTGGATCTGCTTCGAGAAGCGGTTTAAAGTCTACTTGGTTATCCCAAGAGTAGGCTGTTTTTGGTTGCACCAAGTCATAGGCTTGCTCACGCGTCATGCCTTTTTCGATCAAGGTCAACATAGCACGCTGGCTAAAGATAAGACCAAACGTAGAATTCATGTTGCGGATCATGTTTTCTGGGAATACCGTCAAGTTCTTGACGATATTTCCAAAACGGTTGAGCATGTAGTCGATCAAAATGGTTGTATCTGGTGTGATGATACGCTCAGCTGATGAGTGAGAAATGTCGCGTTCGTGCCAGAGAGCCACATTTTCATAAGCTGTCACCATATGGCCACGGATAACACGCGCAAGACCTGTCATGTTTTCAGAACCGATAGGGTTGCGTTTGTGAGGCATAGCCGATGAACCTTTTTGCCCTTTAGCAAAGAACTCTTCCACTTCGCGTTGTTCCGATTTTTGAAGACCACGAATCTCCGTTGCCATACGCTCGATGGAAGTCGCGATGCTAGCAAGAACCGCAAAGTACTCAGCGTGAAGGTCACGAGGAAGGACCTGTGTAGAGATTTCTTGAGCACGGATACCCAATTTATCGCAGACGTATTTTTCAACGAATGGTGGGATGTTGGCAAAGTTACCAACCGCACCAGAAATCTTACCAGCTTCTACACCAGCAGCCGCATGCTCGAAACGTTCGATGTTGCGCTTCATTTCGCTGTACCAAGTAGCCAATTTAAGACCAAAAGTTGTCGGCTCAGCGTGCACACCGTGGGTACGACCCATCATGATAGTGAACTTGTGTTCTTTGGCTTTGTCAGCGATGATGTTAAGGAAGTTTTCAAGGTCACGGCGGATGATGTCGTTGGCTTGTTTGTAGAGGTAACCATAGGCCGTATCTACCACGTCAGTAGAGGTCAAACCATAGTGGACCCACTTACGCTCTTCACCAAGAGTCTCAGAAACCGCACGTGTGAAGGCAACCACATCATGACGAGTTTGCTGCTCGATTTCCAAAATACGGTCGATGTCAAAGTCTGCCTTCTCGCGAATCAAAGCCACATCTTCCTTAGGGATTTCCCCCAACTCAGCCCATGCCTCGTCAGCCAAGATTTCCACCTCAAGCCAAGCACGGTATTTATTTTCTTCACTCCAAATGTTCGCCATCTCAGGGCGAGAGTAACGGTTGATCATGGTTGTTTCTCCTTAATAAATATTTTCATCTTAAATTATTTAAAATATCCATTTCTTCCTTAGTATATGAAGTATAATTTTGTTGTTTTTTACTTGTTAGACGTAACAGAGTCATCGAATTAATTGAAATCGAAAAAACTATACCGCTTAAAATAGCACCTATCACAAGGAATATTAAACCTACTATCCCTCTTAAAAAAATTGAAGTAACTGATACAAATTGAATTAGGGATATCATACTCAAAGTACAGTTTGCAAATAATTGAACTTGTAACTTATTAAACCGCCAATATAAGTCAAAATAATTTTCATTAAATTCTTCCTTAAATTTTGAAGATATTACTATTTTTTTGGCAAGTGTATTAATATCAAAATAGTAATTTATATATATATTTAAAATAGCGAAAGCAAGAAGTGTATATAGCAATTTATTATTTGTAATAATACATAATAAAATTATAAAAACAAAGTCAAATAATATCACATTTGTTTTTTTTAATATATATATAATTGACAACTTATATTTAGAAAATTTCTCTAACATTTATAGATAATCCTTTAATTTTTTATTACCATCTCTATTTGGAGTGGTTGTTACTATTTAAACTTACAGTCCTAAATACTTTATATTTAACATCAACTTCTTCCAAAAACCTTCGATAATTATGTCATCTTCATTTATATAAAGACTACTTTTTAACACCATAATTACAAATCTCTTATCATAAGTAAAAGCTTGAATAGAGAGGTAATATCCTAATAAAACCAATATTATCAGTAGTATTATCTAACCAATAAAACTATTTTCTATACTATTTTCATTACCTATCCATAGTAACTCTAAAAGTTTTTCTCTAGTAATAATATCTTTAAGAAGAGTAATATATGTTGTACTTACAAAAATCGAAATGGTAGCTAAAACACCACAACTCCAATTTGCAAAATTCGCTATCTTCTTTAATGAAGATTCTATATCACCAATCAATAATTTTTTTGAATCGTCATCTAATAATTGACTCTTTTTAATATATATCGCTAAGTTTTTTATATCAGATCTCTCAAAAAGAATTATCATTCGGTAAAACACTCCCAAAAGTACTAAAAAAGGAAGTGCTACTATATTATTTTCATCCAGTTCACCGTTTACAATTAAAAAAAGTAAAACCAACATTCCATACAATAATATATACTTGAAGAATTTATTTGTAATAGAATCAATCAAGCTTATCTTACTTCTCAAAAATTTTTTTACTTCAAAATATTTTATCGGCATTTAATTCCTTTCTGGACTCTTACATATCATACATCATTTCACTAAACAAAGTCACATGTCCCATTTTGCGGTTGTGCTTCGCTTCTATTTTACCATACAAATGGAGGCGGGCGCTTGTTCCTTTATTTCTATTTTATCAAAAGAAAAATGCCTTCATCCTGAACTCAGTTCCTCAGAAACTTTCTCTTTTTTCAGCATTTTCTTTGAATTTCTTACATTTACTTCTAGTCTTAAATTTTGTGCTTCAAAATTGATAGACCTATTATTCATCCTTCTCTTCACTATCAGGTTCATTAAGTGGGCTTGGTAAATCTAAATGCCTAATAGTATCAGATAGCCCTTGAATAGACTTTAATATTCCAGAATCTATTTTAGGTATTTGAATATTATGGAACACTTCCATCATAGATTTGACCGCATTATTAAAAGCAAGATTGTTAGCATAAAACCTATCCATTGCTGGTCTTATTACTTCTGATACTGTTTTAGATAAAGATGATAAGCTAGCCAGAAACTCTGGATCAAAAATATCATTTGTAAGTTTTCTAGTTGCTTCAAAATCCCATTTCTCGAGCATACTATATTCAAGCTCTTCTAATTCTTTAATTACATCTGACAATAACAAATCTATTTTTTTGTAACGCCTATAGGTTAGTGTGTGAAAATGCATAACATCATTTCTGTACTCTCTTATTCTATCGTAGTTATTTTTGAGTACATCAACTTCTTCACTATTAGTGAATGGTGTAAAATGTTTTTCCCATATAGTGATTGGAAACAAATTTCTTATCATTTCTTTCAGAATATATTCATTCTTATTTTGAAAATCTTTAAAATGAATAGTTAAGTCACGAACTGGATTTATATTTATTTCAAATATCAACGAATGTAGTTCAGCTATTTGCAACCTTTCAATTTGTTCAATTGTATGAATTTTTGATAAATCTAATTTATCATTAGTCTGTTCCTTAACAATCCTTATAATATCCTCATCCTCGAGTTGAGACAAAGCTAATACAAAAATTTTTCGTAATAACGATTCATATGTTTGAAATTTAGGATAAAGCCTATTCGAAAAATACATAGATAAACTATTAGATAGAATTGAATATTTCAAACGATTTTTTCCTAAAAATTCTCTAAATTTTGAAAGGAAATCTCCGAACTTTTTAGCTGAATTCAATTTAGATTTGCTGTATTCATAGCTAAGTATAATTTTAACTAGCCCCCTTCGAAATTGATAGGTATTTATTGTAAAATCGTCATCTTTGAAAGCACACTTATATTTAGCTAAATGCCCTTCTATATACTTATCACCAACTTCAACTTGACTATAAGAAGTAATACTAATTATTTTTGAGCTAAGAAATAATTCATCAAGTTTAGCAATGTTAATATTTTTAGTTAATAACTCTACCTCAAATTGCATATTAATTTCTAAAAATCAATCCCTTCCCCTAATTCTACCACACTATTTAGCGCATCACTAAACAAAGTTATATGCCCTACCCTACGGTTGTGCTTGTCTTCTATAATCTTTTATTCACCGCCCACTCCGCTGCTTTCTCTGCATGAATCACTGTTGTGTCGTAGAGTGGCAGGTCAATGTCGGTTTGCTTGACGAGGAGACCAATCTCGGTACAACCCAAGATAACAGCTTCCGCGCCTGCTTTTTTCAAATCATCTATAACGGCAAGATAAGTCCGCTTTGAGCTTTCTTTGATGTCCCCTAGGCAAAGTTCGTCATAAATGATTCGATTGACCTCTGTAATTCCAGCTTGGTCTGGAATCAGCACTTCTAACCCAGACTCTATTAATTTCTCCTTGTAAAAATCTTGAGTCATTGTGTACTTGGTCCCTAGGAGGCCGACTTTTTGAATACCGTCAGCCAACAAGGCCTGCGCAGTTGCCTGCGCAATATGCAAGATTGGAATCGTAATCTTTTCTTGTATCTGCGGAGCAACCTTGTGCATGGTGTTGGTACAAATAACGATGAAATCCGCACCTGCTTGCTCCAAGCGTTGACCAATATCTGTCAAAAGTTGACCGCTTTTCTCCCAGTCTCCGACTGCTTGATAATGCTCAATCTCTGCAAAATCAACACTATAAAGTAGAATCTTAGCTGAATGCAGGCCACCCAGCTCTTTTTTGATGGTTTCGTTGATGATTTGGTAGTAAGATGTGGTACTTTCCCAACTCATACCACCAATCAGACCGATAGTTTTCATAGACTAATTAAACTCCTCCTTGCTTGTCACAACCGACGGATAGTGTGGTAAGCTACTTAGATCCGTATCCAATGGCAAATCATAGATAACCAGATAATTGTTTGGATATTGAATCTTTAATTCCTGATATTGGCTTTTACTTTTTCATGGTCGGCACTGGCAAAGAGCACTTCCACAACGGCGATTTCTTTTCCTTTCTCCACAAAAGCGTTGACAATAATTTGAATCATAAACTGGTTTCCATTTAGCTTTAAAGATTATCATTTTCTGAGTCTTCATGTATAGAAAATTCAAATGAAATTCTCTCAGGATGTCTAGGCAGGCCGTAACTACTCAGATAATCCTTAACTTCCTTCACGGAACAAGAATATTCTAAGACTAGCTGATTGCCAGCTCTCTCTAAAATATGAATCCCCTCTCTATCCGCAATCTCTGGAACAATCAAATCGTCCGTATAAGTCAGTGTTACGGTCGTTATTTCATCATCTAGCAATTCATCAAATTCTTCTGCCATTTCAAAAATCAATCCCCTCACCAAACTCAACTACACTATCCGGTACATCACTAAACAAAGTCACATGTCCCATCTTACGGTTGTGCTTCGCTTCTATTTTACCATACATGTGGAGGTGGGCGCTGGGATTTTCTGTGACATATTTTTCAGCGACCTCAACGTGTTGGCCGAGTACGTTGAGCATGACGGCTGGTGCATGCAGGTGGACAGCTGGTAATGGTGCTCCGAGAACGCCCAAGATATGGGTATCAAACTGCGAGAAGTCACAGGCTTCGATAGAGTAGTGCCCTGAGTTATGTGGGCGTGGAGCAATTTCATTGACAATGATATCATCAGCGGTCGCAAACATTTCCACGCAAAGGGTTCCAGATAGGTTGAGCTGTTCAGCGATTCGTACTGCCATGGCTTTGGCCTTTGCTGCTATGCTTTCTGAAATACGGGCTGGGACAATGGTCTTGGACAGGATGCTATTGCGATGGATATTTTCCTGAACTGGGAAAACCGTCACGTCCTTGCCATTACCAGACACGATGACAGAAATCTCAAGGTCAAAGTTGACGAATTCTTCCAAGACGCAGTCTGCTGAGTCGGCTAGTACATAAGCTTCTTCCAAATCTGCTTCTGAGCGAATGACCTTTTGTCCATGCCCATCGTAGCCACCAGTCGCAGTCTTGAGGACATAATTTTTCGATAGGTCGATGTCTGCCAAGTCTTGACTTGAAGTCACGACCTTGTAGGGTGCCACAGTGACTTGTGCCTTGTTTGAGAGAAAGTCCTTTTCAAAGATACGATTTTGCGAAATGCGGAGCAGATCTGTCCCTTGAGGGAGCTGACCTTCCTTGATGACAGCATCCAAACCGTCAGCATCGACATTTTCAAATTCATAGGTGAGAACATCGCAACGCTCAGCCAACTGACGGAGGGCATCCACATCATTATAAGGAGCCACGATGATTTCCGCCACACGAGAGGCCGGGCAATCCGCTGCAGGATCCAGCGCGATAACCTTGTGCCCCATGTAGATAGCAGAAATAGCCATCATCTGCCCCAACTGACCGCCACCGATAATTCCGATTGTTTTAGATGAGCTCATTTGTAGACTCCTCTGCGATTTTTCCTTGCTCTTCTGCGAAATCTGCCAAAGCTTTCGCGATAGCCTGATCCTCTACTGAGAGGAGACGGAGGGCAAAGAGGGCCGCATTTGTCGCACCTGCTTCACCGATAGCCATTGTCGCAACAGGTACACCACCCGGCATCTGTACGATAGAGTAGAGCGAGTCCACGCCACTAAGAGCGCGCGACTTGACGGGTACCCCTATGACAGGAAGGGTTGTTTTCGCTGCGACCATACCTGGTAAATGGGCGGCACCACCAGCTCCTGCGATAATGACCTTGATACCACGGCTACGGGCTTCCTCCGCATGTCTAAACATGAGGTCTGGTGTACGGTGAGCGGAAACAACTTTCTTTTCGTAGACTACACCGAAGCGGTCTAGGACTTCTGCTGTTTTTTGCATGGTTGCCCAGTCGGATTTTGAGCCCATGATAATGGAAATTACTGGTTTCATTTATTCTCCTTTTTCTTCCTTTCAACAATCACCTTAAGTTGTGAGGGACGGCAGCAGCCACCAAAGGTGTCTCATGCCTAAATCGGAAGCCCAAGGTCTTCCGATTTCCCTGAACGATTGGCTTATCATCCAATCGTTCTTTCACAACGGCGGTGATTGCTCTATATTAGCTCGCTAATGCTCGCAAATCAAACGACCATTATCGTATTTTGTGAATTTTTCTTTTTCTTTTAAATAATCGTCTAATGTAGTGCGGACGTAAGCGAACGCTTGTGGCGTTCCATTACTAAAACTGGA
The DNA here is from genome assembly GCF_023109195.1 of Streptococcus oralis. Lineage (GTDB taxonomy): Bacteria > Bacillota > Bacilli > Lactobacillales > Streptococcaceae > Streptococcus > Streptococcus oralis_BV. The sequence goes on along the minus strand of NZ_JALDUB010000002.1, from coordinate 62,966 downwards.
GCCTAGGTCTCCAGTTTTCCGCTCCTAGTAGCAAAGCTACTAGGAGTTCCACTACTGCGACGATTATTCTATAGTGGCTCGCTTTCGCTCGCCATGGCAAATATGTCTGTTAATCTTTTATGGCCTTGCTTCCGATATCTGTTCGGTAAAAGAGACCTTCTGTGTTTTGTTGGGAGAGTTCTTGGTAGATGGTATCTTGGGCGTCTTTGACGGTGTCTGCTGTGGTAACTAGCATATAGACACGTCCGCCATTTGAAAGCAATGCTCTGCTATTTTCCACAAACTTAGCCCCTGCATAGTAGGTGATGATGTCGCCATCAGCTTTGGCTGGCAACTTGACACCCTTTGCATAATCTAGCGGGTAGCCCTTGGATGCGACAACCACACCTAGAGTCACACCCTTGTCTGTCCAGGTAATGGTTGGCTCCTTGCCATCGAGAATATCCGTGATATTTTGCGCAAAGTCAGATGTCAAGCGAGGCAGGATAATCTGAGTTTCGGGATCACCAAAACGAGCGTTAAACTCGATAACCTTCGGACCGCCAGCAGTCAAAATAAGCCCCGCGTAGAGGACACCCAGATACGGACGACCTTCTTTGATCATCCCTTCAAGGACTGGCTTGACAATGGTGTCAACCGCCGTATCAACCACGCTCTGTGGCAAGTGAGGAACTGGCGCATAGGCACCCATCCCGCCAGTGTTAGGGCCCTTGTCGCCATCGTAGGCACGTTTGTGATCCTGAGCCGTTGGCATGATGTAGAACTTGTCACCATTGACAAAGGCAAAAAGTGAAAATTCCTCTCCTGCAAGAAACTCCTCGATAACCACACGCGCACCAGAGTCCCCAAATTTATTGTCTAAGAGCATCTCGTGAGCGGCTTCGACCGCTTGCTCAACCGTTTCAGCTACGACAACACCTTTACCAAGTGCCAAACCATCTGCCTTGACAACGATAGGAGCGCCTTTCTCCTCGATATAAGCCTTGGCCTCCTCGAAATCTGAAAATGTGCCATAGGCTGCTGTCGGGACGTCATATTTGACCATGATTTCCTTAGCAAAATCCTTGGACCACTCCAGCTCCGCTGCAGCCCTAGTCGGACCAAAAGCCTTGAGCCCAGCTTTGTTAAAATCATCCACGATACCAGCAGCAAGGGCATCATCTGGCCCGATGAAGGTCCAAGCAATATCGTTGGCCTTTGCAAACTCAATTAACTTAGAATGTTCGGAAATAGAGATATTTACCAATTCTAAACCATCCAGAGTCATCCCGTCATTTCCAGGAGCTACAAAGACATTTTCAACGTCTTTTGATTCAAGCAACTTCTTAGCAATCGCATGTTCACGACCACCCGAACCGACAACTAACAGCTTCATCTCTCAACCTCTTTTGCGAATTATTTAATAACATTATATCACAAACGTTCGTTTTAATCTTGTTTCACTTAGTATTTTAAGCCAAAAAAGGAAAGAAACTGTTTTCTTCCCTTTTGCTTCTTAATGTCTAAAATGTCTCACGCCTGTAAAGACCATAGTCAAGCCGTATTTATCAGCCGCTTCGATGGACTCTTGGTCACGGACCGATCCACCTGGCTGGATGATAGCCTTGATACCTGCTTTGGCGATTTCTTCCACGTTATCCGCAAATGGGAAGAAGGCATCTGAAGCAAGAACAGCACCGTCCAGACGATCCTTGGCTTGGTCGATGGCAATACGAACAGAGGCCACACGGTTGGTTTGACCAGGGCCAACACCAAGTGTCATATGGTCGTTGGTTATGATGATTCCGTTTGATTTGACGTACTTGATAGCCTTCCAAGCGAACTCAAGGGCAGTTGCTTCTGTCTCAGTTGGTTGGCGCTTGGTCACAACTTGCCAGTCAGCCGGACTTTCCTTGATCACGTCTTGGTTTTGCACGAGAAGTCCACCGACAACACCAGTATATTCTGCTTCCACTTCGCTAGCGTCTTGGGCATCAAATGGCAAAGCAAGGATACGCAAGTTTTTCTTTTTATTAGTCAAAATAGCTAGCGCCTCATCCGTATAGCTTGGTGCGATGATGATCTCGAGGAAAACGCCGTGCATCTTCTCAGCTGTCGCAGCATCCACCTCACGGTTGAGAACGACAATCCCACCGAAGATAGACACTGGATCAGACTCATAAGCATAATCCCAAGCAGTTTCGATGTCATCTGCCTGACCGATACCGCACGGGTTCATGTGTTTGAGAGCCACAACGGTTGGACGGTCTTTGAAGTCACGGATAATACGAATGGCAGCATCCGCGTCACGGATATTGTTGAAGGACAATTCCTTACCGTTAAGCTGTTTGGCTGAAGCAATGGAGTAATCTGTCGGCAAAGCTTTTTGATAGAAGTCCGCATCCTGTTGAGGATTTTCCCCATAGCGCATGGCTTGCTTGAGGTCATAGGTCAAAGTGAGTTTTTCAGGTTTACTTTCGCCCACTTGAGCTGTGAAATACTCTGCAATCAAAGCATCATAAGCTGCTGTGTGACGGAAAACCTTGGCTGCCAAACGTTGGCGAGTTTCGTAAGTCGTTTCACCATTGGCTGACAACTCGTCCAAAACCACAGCATAGTCAGCAGGGTCTACCACAACTGTCACGCTAGCGTGGTTTTTAGCCGCTGAACGAAGCATGGATGGCCCACCGATATCGATGTTTTCAACCGCATCAGCGTACGTCACATCTGGTTTGAGAATCGTTTCCTTGAAAGGATAAAGATTGACAACTACAAGATCGATGAGCTCAATCTTATTGTCCTTAGCCGCTTCCAAGTGGCTATCCAAGTCACGACGAGCAAGAAGCCCTCCGTGGATATTTGGGTGGAGAGTCTTGACACGACCGTCCATCATTTCTGGGAAGCCCGTCACATCATCAATTGCAATGGTCTCCACCCCAGCATTATCAAGGGTAACCTTTGTCCCACCTGTCGAGATAATCTCCCAACCGAGTTTTTTAAGTTCTTGGGCAAATTCAACAATGCCCGCTTTGTCTGAGACGCTGATTAAGGCCTTTTTCGTCATTCTATTCCTCTTTCTTTAGATCCAAGCGCATAGCGACTTCGTTATTTTCTTCTATAAATTCCGTTTCCTGAAAACCCAGACTAGTCAACAGGTGCTTCATTTTTTCATTTCCAACCACATAATCTGCGGCAATATGACTGCAAGCTCTATCCATCTGAGCCCCTTTGATTAGAACTTCCAAGGCTTTTCGACCATAACCTCTTCCTTGGTACTGCTGACCAATCATTATCCGCCAGATAAAGTATTCCGCTTCATCCTTGTCTATTTCTAGCAGGAGAAAGCCAACCACTTGCTTATCCCAATAGATTGCCATCGGAAACACATCTTCGTTTTTCCGGTAGAGCCATGCATCAGCTAAAGAGCGCACATTTGGAGCTACGAAACGTGCTCGTTCATCAGCTTCTGATATTTTCAAATCCAGCACTGCCTGAAAACTGCTCTCATCTACCAATTTCAGTTCAATCATTTTTTCTCCTAGCAAGATTGCGCAATCAAAACTTGATTTACCTCTTACCTTCTCTCCACTCCCAAGTTATCCAACACCTCTGGATACAACTTGTACTCTGCTTCATGAATGCGAGCTTCGAAGCTTTCGATAGTATCATTCGCTAGCCTTGGCACACGCACTTGTCTGATAACCTTGCCTGTGTCCACACCAGAATCCACCCAGTGAATGGTCACGCCGCTCTCAGCAACCCCAGCATTCCAAGCGTCCTCAATCCCATGAGCTCCTGGAAATTCGGGCAGGTAGGCTGGATGAATGTTGATAATTCGGCCCTCATAAGCTGCCAATAAGGTTGACCCAACGATTTTCATGTAGCCAGCGAGGCAAACCAAGTCAATCCGATGTTCTTCCAAGAGTTCGACAAGAGCTGCTTCGTAGTCCGCCTTGTTCTCAAACTCCTTGAGTTCAAAAGCATAGGACAGGACGCCGAGCTTGTCTGCACGTTCCAGCACATAGGCGTTACGATGGTCTGAAAAGACAAACTCCACCGGAAACTCTTCGGCAATCACCTGAAAATTTGAGCCGTTACCAGAGGCAAAAACCGCTATTTTTTTCATTTGATGATGACACTTTCGTTTTCTTTCTTGACGATGCGACCAATTTCATAAACTGGTTCATCCAGCAATTCCTTGACTCGACCTACATTTTCAGGGCTAACTGCCAGCATGAGTCCCACACCCATATTGAAGATTTCAAACATTTCCTCATGCTTGATTTTACCGTATTTTTCAAGGGCTTTGAAAATCGGGAGGACTGGAACTTTGCTTTCCTCAATCTCAGCAGCCAGGTCATCCGCAAACATACGAGGGACATTCTCGATAAATCCGCCACCTGTGATGTGGGCAATGCCGTTGACTAACTCTTCCTTGATGAGTGGCAAGACATCCTTGACATAGATACGAGTTGGCTCAAGAAGGACTTCCTTGAGTTTCTTGCCTTCCAATTCTGGTAAGACTTCCTCACCCGTGTAGTCGGCAAAAACACGGCGAACCAGAGAGTAACCATTTGAGTGAATCCCACTTGAAGCAAGTCCGAGAAGAACATCACCTTCAGCTACTTTTGAACCGTCTATGATTTGAGATTTTTCAGCTACGCCGACCACAAATCCAGCCAGATCGTAATCATCTACGCCATACATACCAGGCATTTCAGCCGTTTCCCCACCGATGAGAGCAGCGCCTGCCTGCACACAACCTTCTGCCACACCAGCAACGACTTGTTCTAGTTTAGCTGGTTCATTCTTGCCGGTCGCGACGTAGTCAAGGAAGTAAAGAGGCTCCGCACCTGCAGCGATGATATCATTGACACACATAGCCACACAGTCCTGCCCGATGGTATCGTGCTTGTCGTACTTGATAGCCAGCATGAGCTTGGTTCCGACACCGTCAGTCCCTGAGATTAAGACGGGCTCTTTGACACCTGTTTTTGAAAGGTCAAACATACCACCGAAACCACCCAGAGCTCCCATAACACCTGCACGCTCCGTGCGAGCCACGTGCTTTTTGATCCGCTCAACAACTTCATAACCCGCTTCAACATCCACACCAGACTGCGCATAAGCATTTTTATTCGTCATTTTATTCATTCCTTTTCTTTTTTTGAGAAAGACTGCAACGTATTTTTAGATAAACAATCATTTTATCTAAAAATACTAGTCAGGTCTCTAGCTTTGGTCCCATAGGAGAAAGCGTCTACTGACAAATGCTTTAGCTTTTAGTCAGTAGTGAGACGTGGAGCGTATGCATTTTTATTTGTCATTTGTTTATTCCTTTCCTTTAATGGAGAGTCTTTATCTGTCTATTTGTAAAAACTGATCTTGTCACCCAAACTTCTACGATATTCTTCCTCATAGTCGTAGAGAGGTGTTGGGTAGTCCCCGTCAAAGTAAGCGACACAGAGACCACCGTTTGGCGCATCTGTTTCGATGCCGATAGAATCAATCAAACCATCAATCGAAAGATAGGTCAGGCTATCCGCACCAATGATTTGGCGAGTTTCTTCGACCGTATGATTGGCCGCAATCAGCTCCTGACGCGTCTGGATATCAATCCCGTAAAAACATGGATAAGCTAGCGCTGGACTGCCAATAGCAACGTGAACTTCAGAAGCCCCCGCTTCTTTCAAGAGCTGAACGATACGGCGAGAGGTTGTCCCACGAACAATGGAATCATCAATCATCACCACACGTTTGCCTTTGACAACACCCGAAACAGCAGACAGTTTCATCCGCACTCCTTGCTCCCGCAATTCTTGAGTCGGTTGGATAAAGGTGCGTTGGGTGTATTGGTTTTTGATCAGACCCATTTCATTTGGCAGACCAGATTCTTCTGCAAATCCCATAGCTGCGCTGAGCGAGGAATTTGGTACACCAACCACAATATCCGCTTCGTGCTTAAATTCACGCGCCAATTGGGCCCCCATACGTTTGCGAGCTGTATGGACGTTGACACCATGGATATTAGAGTCAGGACGGGCAAAATAGATATACTCCATAGAGCAAATCGCCAACTGGGTATCATTCGTATAGCTATCGTACTGAATCCCATTGTCATCTACGATTACAATCTCTCCTGGTTTTACATCGCGAATCCACTCGGCACCAATGACTTCAAAGGCACAGGTTTCTGACGAAACGACCACCGCTCCGTTTGCCATTTTCCCAATAGAAAGAGGGCGGAAGCCATTAGGGTCAAGGGCCGCAACCAACTTGTCCTCAAATAGCAGGATATAAGCAAAGCCACCTTTGACGAGGCTGAGTGCTTCCTTGATTTTACCCATCAAGTTCGGATTGTGACTCCGACGAATGAGGTGAGCCAAGATTTCCGAATCCGAAGTTGAACTGAAAATAGCGCCACTTTGTTCCAATTCTTTCTTGAGCGATTCGGCATTGGTCAGATTTCCATTGTGAGCAAGTCCAAACTGCATATCATGAAAGCGAAAAAGGAAGGGCTGGATATTATCTACAGAAGCTTCTCCAGCCGTCGCATAACGAACATGCCCAATCGCGCTCGTGCCAGTCAATTTATCCAAATTAGCTGGATTTTTGAAGACTTCTGATAAAAGCCCCATATCACGATGGCGCTTCAATTGCCCCTGATCATTGGAGAGGATTCCTGCCCCCTCCTGACCACGGTGCTGAAGACTATGGAGACCAAAATAGGTCAATTTTGCAGCATCTGGATGTCCCCAGATACCGAAAACACCACATTCTTCATTAAGAGATTTTACTTCGTATGTCATTTTTTATACCTTTTATTTCCCTGTGAAATAACGCACAGCTGACGCGAACAGGTGCTGGTCTTTATTTCCTGGGATGTTTTGGAAGAGACCATCTTCATAACGTTCTGAGTGTCCCATTTTACCGATGATTTGACCGTTCTTGCTGGTAATTCCTTCGATGGCATTAACAGAACCATTTGGATTGTACTTAGAGTCCATACTTGGTTTGCCGTCAAAATCAACGTATTGGCTGAAAATTTGTCCATTATCACGGAGCTCTGCAAATTCCTCAGCCGTCACGACAAATTTCCCTTCACCGTGCGACACTGGGATGGCATGGATATCACCCACTTGCACTCCAGTCAACCATGGTGAGTTGGTATTGGCAATCCGAGTTTCCACCATCTTGGCCACGTGTTGGTTGGCATCATTGTAGAAGAGGGTTGGGCTAGTACTGCTGGCATCCTCAAAGTTTCCGTATGGAAGAAGACCTGATTTGACAAGAGCTTGGAATCCGTTACAGATACCGATAATCAAGCCACCACGAGCGATAAAGCTATCAATCGCAGCACGCACTTTTTCATTAAGAAGGATATTGACAATAAACTTAGCTGATCCATCCGGCTCATCCGCAGCTGAGAATCCACCTGCAAAGAAGAGAATGTTTGCCTTGCCGATATTGTCAACCATGGTTTCAACTGACTTGACAATTGCTTCTTCATTCAAGGTCACGAATGGCACCAAGTTAACCTCTGCACCTTCTTTTTCGAAGGCTTTGGCTGAGTCATATTCTGAGTTGGTTCCTGGGAATACTGGGATGTAAACGACAGGTTTTTCAATAGTTTCTTTGGCTTTGATGACTACGCCAGAAGCGATAGCTGGCACTTCTTCCAGTTCTTTGGCTTGGCCAAATTCAGTTGGGTAAACTTCTTCCAGTTTTCCTTGGAAAGCACTGTCAAGCTTGTGTCCATCCAGCTTCACACCGTTGACAAGGAGTGTAAAGTTGGCACTTGTTTGTCCAATCTTCTCCACTCCAACGATTTCTTCAGCCGAGGTGAAGATAAATCCGCCTAGCTGAGCTGTCAAAGCCGTTTCAAGTTCAGGCAAGGTTACCTCTGCACCGATATGATTCCCAAAAGTAGCAAGAGCCAAGCTTTCAAGGACACCACCATATTTGACAGCTGATGCAGATGTCACTTTGTGAGCCTTTTGAATGCCTTCAAACTTGGCAAAATTAGACTTAATCAAGTCAAAATCAATCTCTGCAGAAAGAGCTTGACCTGGGATGTAGTAGATGTTTTCACCAGCAGTCTTGAACTCAGGAGAGAGGACCTTACGGCTATCTGCCGTCGTCACCCCAAAAGCAACCAAGGTTGGTGGTACTGTCAATTCTTCAAAGGTACCAGACATAGAGTCCTTACCACCGATAGATGGCAAGCCAAGTTGGATTTGTGCTTCGATAGAGCCTAGAAGAGCTGCTACTGGCTGACCAAAACGCTCAGCTTGTTTGTCCATCCGCTCAAAATACTCTTGGTAAGAGAAACGAGCCTTGGACCAGTTGGCACCAGTAGCAACCAAACGAGCAGTTGCTTCGATAACCGCATAAGCAGCACCGTGGTATGGAGACCATTCTGCCACATAAGGGTTAAAGCCTTGGGCCATGACTGACGCAGTATTGGTCACCCCGTGCTGAACTGGCAATTTCTGCACAGATGCCTCAGTTGGTGTGAGTTGGTAGCGACCACCAAGTGGGTGATTGACCGTTGAACGACCGACCGAACAGTCAAAGATGGTTTGCAATCCTTTTTGACTCGCATGGTTGAGATCAGATAGAACCGCAAGGGAATCAACTTCAAGTGTGTCAGCAGATGTTTGACGTTCTTCTGGAAGCTTGACATCCTTGTCTACCACCTTGGCATCAACGACTACGCGCACACCGTTTGTATCAAGGAAACGACGTTCCAAGTCCACGATTGTCTCTCCATTCCAGTGCATGACTAGATTTGGTTTTTCAGTCACTGTCGCAACCACAACAGCATCAATATTTTCTTTATTACATTCTGCAACGAAGACATCTACGTCTTCAGGACGCACCACAACTGCCATCCGTTCTTGAGATTCAGAGATAGCAATTTCTGTACCGTTCAATCCTTGGTATTTAAGAGGCACTTTATTAAGGTCGATTTCAAGACCGTCTGCCAATTCACCGATAGCTACACAGACCCCACCTGCTCCAAAGTCATTAGATTTCTTGATGAGGCGGGTTACTTCACCATTACGGAAAAGGCGTTGAATCTTGCGTTCTTCGATGGCATTCCCTTTTTGAACCTCAGCACCAGCAGTCTCCACAGACTCAACCGTTTGAACCTTAGAAGAACCTGTCGCACCACCGACACCATCACGGCCTGTCTTACCTCCAAGGAGGATAATCACATCGCCCGCTTCAGGTTTTTCACGGACAACGTTGCCCTTGGGAGCAGCACCAACAACGGCACCAAGCTCCATGCGTTTGGCTACAAAGCCTGGGTGGAAGTATTCACGAACGTAAGTCGTCGCAAGACCAATCTGGTTCCCATAAGAAGAGTAACCGTGAGCCGCTGTCTTCGAAATGACTTGTTGTGGTAATTTCCCAGCGCGAGTTTCTGAAATCGAAGCTGTAATGTCACCTGCACCAGAGATACGCATAGCTTGGTAAACGTAGGAACGGCCTGACAATGGGTCACGAATGGCTCCACCGATACAAGTAGCCGCGCCACCAAATGGCTCGATTTCAGTTGGGTGATTGTGGGTTTCGTTTTTGAACATAAGGAGCCAAGGTTCCTTGATACCATCAACATCCACTTCGATTTCGACCGAGCAAGCATTGATTTCGTCTGACACTTCCATGTCGTCCAAACGCCCATTAGTACGCTTATAACGACCGAAAATAGTTGCCATATCCATCAAGGTTTGCGGTTTCTCCGAACGCCCCAACTCCTCACGCATGGCAATATACTTGTCATAAGTCGCCTGCAATTGCTTTTGGAATTTAGAAGCTGAGAAATCAATCTGTTTCAACTCTGTCTCAAAAGTCGTGTGACGGCAGTGGTCAGACCAATAAGTGTCCAAAACCTTGAGCTCAGTCTCAGTCGGCACGCGCCCAATTGACTTGAAGTAGTCTTGGATAAAGAGCAAATCGTCCACTTCCATGGCCATCCCTTGCTCTGCCTTGTAGCGGGCAAAGTCTTCTGCTGTATAGCTTTCAAAGAAATTCAATTTCGGAATGGTCTTGTCTGACTCTGAAAATTCCTGTTTGGCAATCCCTGTCGTGATGTCCTTGAAGCGAGAATCAACTGGATTAAGCAAATAGTTCTTGACCGCTTCTAACTCAGTCGCATCAATATCTTTATTAACCAAGTAAAGTTGAGCTGTATTGACTGTCACATCACTCGAACTCCCCAGCAAAAGCAAGGCTTCCTGTGAAGAAGCTGCACGCTGGTCAAATTGCCCTGGCAGGCTTTCAATGGCAAAGAAAGCATAGTTGGCAAGATCCGCCTGCACGGCCGCTTCGTCCAAGACATGATCCGTCACCTGCTCAGAGAAGATGTGCTTCTCTGCAGGTGCAAACAAGTCCTCTGCCAAATCAAAGACATCATAAACCTGCACAATGCGAATACTTTTCAAAGTTGACAGTCCCAAGTTGTGCTGGAGCTCCCTTACCAAACTCTCTGACTTGACCTGAAAATCAGCCTTTTTTTCAACAAAAATACGTTTTTCCATCAATTCTTATTCCTTTATTTCAGCTCTTGCAATGTTCCCAACGACTTCTAGGTGTTGTTATTTCAATTCCTGCAACTTTTCCCAGACAACTTCGTAAACATCAGTTAGTTCTCCCAATCCCCTACGGAAAACATCCTTGTCCATGTGGTTGCCATCCGCATCCCACAAACGGCAGTTATCTGGTGAAAATTCGTCTGCCAAGATAATCTTGCCATCCTTATCAAAACCAAATTCCAGTTTAAAATCGATTAGCTTAAGACCAATCTCAGCAAACCAAGCTTTCAAGAGCTCATTGATACGACGGGTTTCTTCCTTCAAGTAAGCAATCTGCTGGTCATCCGCAATTTTAAGGAATTTCACATGCTCGTCATTGATAAACGGATCATCCAAATCATCATTTTTATAGTAAAATTCGACAATCGGAGTCTCAAATGCGATACCTTCTTCGACGCCAAAACGTTTTGAAAAGGAACCAGCCGTGTAGTTGCGGAGCACAACTTCCAAAGGAATAATCTCAACCTTTTTATTGAGCTGTTCCGTGTCTGAAAGTTTCTCCACAAAGTGAGTCGCTACACCAGCCGCATTTAATTTCTCAAAAATAAAAGATGAAATCTGATTATTTAACACTCCCTTACCTGCAATCTGCTCCTTCTTGACACCGTTGAAGGCAGTTGCCTGGTCCTTGTAAGTTGAAATAATGAGATTTTCATCCTCAGTTGTATAGATATCCTTGGCTTTTCCCGAATAGATCAGTTGTTTTGACATTTTAAAGTTCGCCTTTCGTTTTACTTGAGCACATTTTACCACAAAAGTATGAAAAATTCAAGGTTTTTACGAATAAATAACGTTTTTCCTATTTTAAGTGTAAAGAAAAACTGCAAGATAAGCTCCTCTTACAGTTTTAAAATCATTTATCCTCTGAAAAACACGAATATTACCCTCTATTTAAAAATTGATCCCAAAAATAACGGAGATAGCTTTTCTTTCCCGTAATCATCTGCAAGCGACCTTCTAAGCCATAGCGAAGTGTTGTAGCCTGCTCAGAAGTCAGATGGGTCTCCACCTCAATTTTAAAGAAATTTCCTTTTTCAGTCTTGGTAGCTGTCGCATCAATACTTGTAATAGTGGAATCCAGGAAAATTTGATTCTTCGCATCATTAGTCGTAGTATAACGGACAGAGTCTCCAATCTTAACTCTAGCAACATCTTTTGAACTGAGATAGGCTGTGAGTTTGGTTTTTCCTTCTTTTTCCAAAGATGGATAGAGTTGGGCTAGCAGGGTTCCTTCTGCAGCCATCGTAGATTCACTGGTCTCAGGATTAAGGTGAAGCACCCCATCCTCGCTTGCTGTAATCTTCCCCTTCTCTAGGAGACCTCCTTGGACTTTCTTACCCGACTCTGCTTCTAAAATTTTCTGATCCAAAAGAGTTAATTCCTGACCGACTTTGACTAGGTGCTGGGACTTGAGCGATTCCAGTTGACTATCCAGTCCCGTTGCATAGGCTTGCTGGGTTCCCGAACCTGCATACTGAACACGATACGTAGCTAGACTAGACTCTAGCTGGGCAATCTGCGCGTCCATCTGTGCAATAACTTGCGATTTAGCTTGCGAATCATCTTCACCTTGATTTTTATAGGTCTGATAAAATGAGTAGGCTGCATTTTGACTATCCAGTTGAGCTCCTGTTTCAATCGCTGACTTAGCTGTTTTATAATCTCGAATTTTATCCTCTGTTTGACTGATAAGATTGCCAATCTCGGCCTGGCTCTGACTTGCTGCCGCATTCTGCGAGGAGATGTTGGCATTTTGCTGCGAAACATTGCTCCTAAGACTACTAGCTTGGCTGAGATAATCTCGAAACATCTCCTGATAACCAAACTTATCCGCCTCTGGAAATTGATCACTCCCCTCTTTCAAACTGGATTGCAAATACCCCAACTGCTTTTTTTGATCCTTTAACATCTCCAATTGACTGGCATATGCCTCAACCTGGACAGCTTCCGCACCTTGCTGGTACTGAACGAGGAGTTCCCCCTGCTTGACTAGTTTGTTTTCTTCCAGATAATTTGCCACAATGCGTTGATTGCTAGTCGACTGGATATTGGCAATGATCCGACTAGGTTCGACAGTCGCTCTGGTAGACAAACTCATCTCCTTCTCTGCAAAAACTGCAAATCCCAGTAAAAACATGAGCAGAAGTGACATAGGTAAAATCACCCGACTGGAAAAATTATGGTAACGACGATTATAAAACTCCGCACTTTCTAAAAATTCTGGTTTCATCTTCTCCTCTTTCTAGCTATTCACCAAATGGGCATAAAAGCCATCCTGTGCAAGCAAGTCTGCATGGGTACCTTCTTCGACAATCTTGCCCTGATCCAAAACAACAACCTTCTCTGTCCGCTCAGCGATGGTCAAGCGATGGGCGATGAAAATCAAGGTCTTATCCAAAGCCATAAGATTATCCACGATTCGCTTCTCTGTCAAAATATCCAAACTGCTAGTCGCCTCGTCCAATATCAAAACAGGTGCATCCGTCAAGAGAGCACGCGCCAGAGCGATTCTCTGCCGTTGTCCACCAGAAATTCCAGCCCCATCCGAAGTTAATTCTGTCTGGTAATTCAGTGGCATGCGCTCAATATCCTCCCGAATCTCTGCTAATTCAACTGCCCGTAAGATATCTTCCTGAGTCGTTCCCTCCTTAGCTCCAAGGAGAAGATTCTCCAAAATCGTTCCGTTAAAGACATAGGGTTGTTGAGGCAGGTAGTTGATATACTGGCGCAAGGCCTTTTTATCAATCTGATTAAGATTGACACCACCTAGACTAATCTCTCCTTGACTAGGGTCATAGAAATTAACCATCATCTTGGCCAAGGTGGTTTTTCCTGACCCTGAAATCCCCACAAAAGCCACTTTAGAACCCTGCGGAATGGTAAAATTAATATCTGACAAGACGTCTCGACCATAGCCATACTTATAGTGAACCTGTTTAAAGGTCATATCCCCTTTCATCATGCTCAAATCTTCTACCGTTTTCTTCTCCTCAAACTCCGAAGCTACTAGATAAACCTCATTTAAGCGATTATTGGCAACCTGCGCTGTCTGAAGTTTGGTTTGTAGGTTAATGATATTTTCCAAAGGATTGGTAAAGTAAACAAGCAGGGTGTTATAAGTAATCAGCTGACCCAAACTCATTTTCCCATCCATAACAAGAATAGCTCCCAGCCAGAGAACGGCAACATTGAGCAGGAGCTGGGCAACTTTTTTCAGTGCCTTTTGCTGGCTTTCTGCCCGACTATAGGTAAAGGATTTTTTCAGATAAGCCACAAATTCCTTGTCAATCTTTTGATAGCGCGAACTTTCACTGGTCAACGACTTAATGGTCTCAATACCGTTGATGTCCTCGATGATAGAAGAAGACAGAACCGCATTAGCTTCCATGGTATCCCGATTCATCTTTTCAAACGGCTTCATAAAGGCAAAGATAATCACTGTATAGATGGGAAGCGCAAGCAGACTAATGAAAAAGAGCGTGATGTTCTGTGAAAATAGCACGAGCGAGATAATCAAAATCGTCGACACATCTAGGAAAATCGAAAGAATGGTCGAAGCTAGCGCGTCGATGATACTGTTGGCATCTGTAAAACGAGATACAATCTCTCCTGTCCTGCGTGTTGCAAAAAAGGACATTGGCAGGTGAAAAACATGCTTAATATAGGACAAAATCACATCGATAGACAGCCGTTGCCCCAGAACAAGTAAAAGATATTCCTGCGCATAAGACAAAATCTGCTGGAGGATATAGACGATGACCAACCCAATAGAGATGATGCCCAGCGTCGAGCGCATCTGGTCTGGCACGTAACTATCAATGATGGACTGAAGATAGTAGGAGCCCACGATATTGATCAAGGTTACCAAGAGTGTCGCTAGGACGATATTGGTAATTAAGCCACGCTGTTTGAATAAAATCGGCAAGAAGGATAGGAGACCCTGTTTCTTCTCCTTATGAGGTTTATAGCCCGGAGATGGCGCCATAAAAATACTGACCCCTGTCCACTCTTGCGCAAAACGCTCACGGGAAATCTTGGTCAGCTTGACACCAGGATCCGGATCAGCGATATGAATGTGCTTTTTATCCTGACCTATCACCACATAGTAGTGGAGCAACTTTCCTTCCTTGAGCACATGAGCCACAAAAGGAAAGGTCAAATCTGGCAGATCAAAGAGCGTCATATCCGCCTTGATAGCTCGCGTTTCAAAACCAATTTCCTGTGCCACCTTGACCAAGCCCAAAGCCGTCGTCCCATCCATGGTCGTCTTAGCTAGTTCTCTTAGATGAGCCAAGGAGTAATAACTACCGTAGTAACCAAAGATCATAGCCAAGGAAGCCACGCCACAATCCATCTGATCCACCTGGGGACGATAGTGCCTTTTCCCAAATTTCATATCCATCTCCTTTTTTCTAACAATCTCTTTAAAAATTTGTAAGATTATTTTAACCAAATAAGGATAAAAACAGGAAAATATTCCTAAATAAACTATTTTTGCACCTGAAACGCACTTTAAAAAGCATAAACTATCATTTAAATGTAAAAAAGCAGAACAAAAGTTCTGCCTGTTTAAAGTAACCGTTAAAAAATGAATGCCTAGAAATAAACTATTCTGAAATGATATTTCTATAAAGTAAGATAAATGTCATCAAGAATGATGAAATCTTAGGTATATCAAAATATTCAAACCACGTAGGTAGATTTATTTTGTTTATATTAGCCACGATTCTAATAAGTAATTAAGCCATCGAGCTAAATAATACAGTGGTCTTTGGCCAAGCTTTTTTGTAGTAATTGAACGACTTTCATCTCCAACTCCAATCTGATGTTCCATCAATTCCCAATCTTACTATCTGTTGTTTTGTACTTATATCCTCTATAAAACAAACTAAGCAGAATCGGATAGATCTCTGGATAAAACAAGGTGGAAAAACTCCGCCATTTACATGCACAAAATCCTTTCCATTCAAATTCATCATTTATAGTTTTGATTATTTTTCTTCAAATCCTTACAAAAAATACCAAAATAGCCTGCAGCAATCAAACCTATTAAACTCCATTGCCAATCAAAAGATACTAGCGAACCCGTACGAATTAGATGAAGCGTAAGATTAAGACCTATTCCTAACAAAGGAAGTATAGTGGCTAGCTTAGGTAACAATGTATTGAGATTTAGGTTACGACTCATAGTTAATTTCCTTCTATATTTAGATTAACGTCTACTTCCTAGATAACGCCCATACATATAAGCAGCTACTCCTAATACACCCCAAGCTATTGCTGTGGA
The DNA here is from genome assembly GCF_023109195.1 of Streptococcus oralis. GTDB lineage: Bacteria > Bacillota > Bacilli > Lactobacillales > Streptococcaceae > Streptococcus > Streptococcus oralis_BV. The sequence continues at coordinate 47,099 of NZ_JALDUB010000002.1, read as the reverse complement.
AGTAGTGACAATGAAGCCTCCTTCAGTAAGAGCCAAATCTTCTTCTGTCATGATATCAAATTTTTTATCCATTTCTTTCATTTTTCTCTCTCCTTTTTAAATAATACTGGCTAATCCAATAGCTACTCCAACCAAAATCCCTACTATTCCTAAATTAGTTCTTATTTCATTGATAATAACTAAAAGATGACTATTCAATAGCAGTTGCCATACACTAAAAATAGTTCTCTTTAAACCTTGTCTTTAGCTAAATCCAAGTAACTCATCATCAAAATAAGGATCGGAACAACTAATTCTGTTTGGAAATATTTTTCAACATTAAAGGTGATTACATTTAAATCTCCCAATATGCAAAGCACTCCAAAAATAATTAGAACTGCTCCCATTACATTTTTTAGATTTTTCATACAAGTCTACTTTTATCCAAATTTACGTTTTAAATCTTGACCAATTAATCGACCACCAAGGAAAATTGCTACTCCTCCAGCAATCATGGCTATGGTAATTAAGCCACCTTCTGTATTCATCAATTCTTCTTCTGTCAATTCTGTCCATTTATTTAAATTCATTTTTTCTCTCCTTATTATTACATAAAATAGCCCCAAGCAATACCACCAATTAGTAAGACACCTCCTACAACTACAGCGGTAACCGAGCCCCCATCCACATCCATCAACTCTTCTTCTGTAAGAGCTACAAAGTTCTGTTCCATTTTGTCAAAGTTTGTCATCTTTCTTCTCCTCTATATTTTTCTATATATCTAATCTTTAACCTCTAAGCCACTTAAATAGCCAGATTGGGTAAATTACTGAAATCATTTTCTTCTCTCCTTTCTTTTCTTCTCACTTATCTATTCGAGAAGTAATTTAAAATGAACAGGTAAATTTCATTTATTTTAAATACCATTTGATCAACCATGGCAATAAGATTGGTAAATACATCGCGTAATCTCCTTCCCTTTTTCCTTACCTATCCATTCGAAAAACAATTCGAAAATAAACAACTTATTCATTTTTATTTTAAAAACCACTTAATGAACCACGGATAAAAACCAGTCACATACATAAATGTTCCTCCTTTTTCTTTCTCATCTCTTTATTCGCAATTTCTACTAAAAGTTTCTCTTTTTCTGCAAATAAAAAACAACATGACTTGCATGTTGCTTTTGGCTATTTTTTATCTTTAATAATCGCTACTACATCCGCTACACTTTGAAGTTGATCGATTTCCTCATCAGTGATTTCGATACCAAATTCATCTTCTAGTGTCAAGACAAACTCCATCAAATCCACTGAGTCCGCATCTAGATCGTCTTTCAAACTCAAAGCCTCTGTTACGGCAAAGTCTTCTCCCTGTCGCTCTTGGATAATGGTTACAATACGGTCAAAAATTTCTTTTTCTGTCATCTTTTTTATTCTCCTGAAAATTCACGCGCAGTTTGAGCAACTACGTCTGTTTCTAGCATGGTACGAATCTGACGAATCGTACTGTACACAGCCTTGGCATCACTTGAGCCATGAGTTTTTACAACTGGCGCCTTGACACCAAACAAAACTGCCCCTCCAACATCTGAATAGTTGAGCTGTGTCTTCAACCCCTTAAGACTATCCTTGAGAAGTAGAGCACCTAGCTTCGCTCGAAGGCCACCACCCGTAATAGCATTTTTAAGTAAGCCCATGATTCCCAAAGCTGTACCTTCGATGGATTTGAGAACAGCGTTTCCCGTGAAACCATCTGTTACGACAACATCCGCAACGCCATTCATCAGATCACGCGCTTCCACGTTTCCGACAAAGTTCAAACTTTCATCAGCTACTAACAAGTCGTATGTTTCCTTACGAAGCGGATCTCCCTTGCTGCTTTCTGTTCCATTGTTGAGCAAACCAACACGTGGTTTCGAAATCCCACGAACATTTTTCGCATAGAAGGAACCTAGGACAGCGTATTGGTGAAGATGATGGGCTGTATTTTCTGCATTGGCCCCAAGGTCTAGCATGTCAAACCCTTTTCCATCGATGGTCGGCAAGGTCGACATGAGTCCTGGACGATCGATATTTTTGATACGACCCACGATAAAGAATCCTGCAGCCAACAAGGCACCTGTGTTACCAGCAGAGAGGACAGCGTCTGCTTCTCCCTCTTTAACAGCCTTAGCTGCTAATACCATGCTGGCATTTTTCTTCTTACGGATAGCTTTCGTCGGCTCATCGTCTGAGTTGATTTTCTCATCCGTATGGATAATGCTGACACGCTCTGTCGCTGTTAGATATTGCTTGATCTTACTTTTATCTCCATAGAGTTGAACCTCAATATCTGAAAAGTCAGTAAGGGCTTGGTTGACACCCTCAACGATGGCTTGAGGTGCATAATCGCCCCCCATAGCATCTACTGCGATTTTTTTCATTTGTCTTCCTCTTTTAGTAATTGTCCCCAGTCTGCTAGGGAATCAATAAATTTCTTCGATTTTAGGTGAATCCCAACGTACTCTTCGTAGAGTTGATCCATAAATTGGCGTAAGTCTTGCTTGATTTCGGCCTTAAGCGAAATGGTCTCCAAGGTTTCAAAATTAATGGCTTGAAATTGATTGAGCAGATAAGGGATATTGGGATTTAGATGACAACGTCTCTCATCTTCATGATAATGGTCTGGACAGATGCAGGCTCCATATTTAAAAGAAAAGTCAAAGGCCTGACCGACCCGATGGCAAAAGACACACTCATTAAAATTAAGGCTGATTCCAAATCGAGTCAAGATTTGAATTTCAAAAATATTGGTTAAGACCTGATAATCTATCCCTGCTTCCATCAACTCCAGAGTCTTCCTCAAGAAAGCAAACAAGGGAGCATCCTGCTGATTATCCTGCAAACTAGCATCTGCAAGAGCTGCCACATAGGTAGCATAGGCCATGACAAAGAGATCACTATTAATCTTTGGAAAGGTCATCACCTCATGGTAGTCCTCGATGTAGCTAAGCCCATCATCATTGATGCGCAAGAGAAATCGTGCCAACACCAAAGGCTGAATAACAGGAGCTAGTTTGGACTGGCCAGCGTGTTTGACGAAAAACATACGCTTGCCCGCCTGCTCGGTAAAAATTTTGACTAGCTTGTCATCCTCACGAAAGTTACGATTGTAGAGTACGAGACCTTGACTCGTGATAGACTGAATCATGCTTCTCTCATGTACTCCTCAAGTCGTTTCATGGCCTCTCTGATCGTTTCCATGCTGGCTGCATAGGACAGACGCACATAGCCTTCTCCGTAACGTCCAAAGGCGGCACCAGGGATAAAGGCAACGGCCTTCTTATAGGCAAAATCCTTCAGAAAAGCAAAGGAGTCTTGATTGTAGCCCGCTGGAATCTTAGCAAAGATATAGAAGGCCCCATCTGGTTTGATAATCTCAAAACCAAGAGCAGTCATCTTTTCGATGATATAATCTCGACGCTGGATGTATTCCTTTTTCATAGGCTCTGCGTCGTTTTTACCAGCGGTCAAAGCCTCCACCGCAGCATGCTGAGCCATGGTATTTGCGGCAGTTACCAAGTACTGGTGACTCTTGATTAACTGAGCTGTGAAAGCTGCAGGAGCAAAGATAAAGCCTAAACGCCAACCAGTCATAGCATGCGATTTAGACAAGCCATTAATAATAATAGCCTGGTCTCTCAGCATAGTTCCCAGAGATACATGGGCTTCGCCTGTATAGTTTAATTCTGAGTAAACCTCATCACAGACAACAAAAATCTCATACTTGCGTAAAACGTCTGCCAAGGCTTCCAACTGCTCCCGACTATAGGTAATTCCTGTCGGATTGGCTGGATAGTTGAGAATAACTGCTTTGAGCTTGTCCCCTTGCTCCAAAATGGCCTTTTCCAACATCTCAGGAGTCAAGACAAAACCATTTTCAGTTGTATCAATCTCGACAATCTCTGCCCCAACCAGATTGACAATCGGTTCATAGCCTGGATAGGCAGGAGCTGGCAAGAGCACCTTGTCCCCCTCTTCCAAAATAGCCGTCAAAGTAGCAGATAAAGCCTCTGTCGCCCCAATTGTAACCAAAATTTCATTTTCAGGATTATAATCTAGCTGGTATTTTTCTTTTACAAAGTCGCTAGCAGCCTGGCGCAAGGTCAGTAAACCGCTCATCCCTGTATAGTAGGATTGGTTCTGGTCAATGGCTCGCTTGGCTGCCTCCTTGATATGATCTGGCGTTGTAAAATCAGGTTCCCCCAAGGTCAAACGCAAGACCCCAGGAATCTCTGAAATTGCCTGGTCAAACTGGCGAATCAAGGAAACTTGAATCTTGTCTAACTGTTTATTAAAGCGTTTGGTTAAGTCCATAGATATCCCCCTTGCTTACAGAACATAGTACTATTATACTACAAAAGCTCCCTGACCGCAAAATCCATCTGAAACCCGCATTTTTCACTTTCTGTTTTACTTTTCTTCTCGACAGGACTATAATAATAAGTGCTTATTTTCGGAGGTTTATATGTCATTTTTATCAAAAAATGGAGCAGGAATCTTGGCCTGCCTTCTCATTTCTATCGTATCTTGGTGCCTGGGAGGATTTTTCCCCGTCGTGGGTGCACCTGTCTTTGCAATTTTTGCTGGAATGCTCCTCCACCCCTGGCTCTCACCTTACAAACAACTAGACGCAGGTTTGACCTTTAGTTCCAAGAAATTACTCCAGTATGCCGTTATCTTACTCGGTTTTGGTCTCAATATCTCGCAAGTCTTTGCAGTTGGACAAACTTCACTCCCCGTCATCCTTTCCACCATTTCGATTTCCTTAATCGTTGCCTACCTCTTCCAGCGTTTCTTTGCGCTAGACACGAAACTGGCTACCTTGATTGGAGTGGGTTCTTCTATCTGTGGTGGTTCTGCCATTGCTGCAACAGCACCCGTTATCCATGCCAAGGAAAAAGAAGTCGCCCAAGCCATCTCCGTTATCTTTTTCTTCAATGTCTTAGCAGCACTTATCTTTCCAACGCTAGGAACCTGGCTTCACCTATCCAATGAAGGTTTTGCCCTCTTTGCAGGAACTGCAGTCAACGATACTTCTTCTGTAACGGCTACCGCCAGTGCCTGGGACAGTCTTTACCAAACCAATACCCTTGAGTCTGCAACCATTGTTAAACTCACACGAACTCTGGCTATTATCCCCATCACGCTCTTTCTCTCCTACTGGCAAAGTCGCCAACAAAAAAATAGCCAGGGTTTCCAACTAAAAAAAGTCTTCCCACTTTTTATCCTTTATTTCATCCTAGCCTCTCTCTTAACGACTCTTCTCACCTCTCTCGGCGTGTCTAGTAGCTTCTTCACCCCTCTCAAACAACTCTCCAAATTCCTTATCATCATGGCCATGAGTGCCATCGGTCTCAAAACCAATCTAGTAGCCATGGTCAAATCCAGCGGTAAATCCATTCTTCTTGGAGCCCTTTGCTGGATTGCCATCATCCTTACCAGTCTTGGCATGCAAGCATTGATTGGTACTTTATAATACAAAAAGGTAGCCAGTAGGCTACCTTTTTATTGCTCAAGAATTAAGCGAGTATGTTCTCTCTTAATACAGCGATTCATCACGATGTCATCGCATCCTCCAGCACGTAAGATTTCTTCCGCTTCTAGATTTTCAAGTCCTAATTGCGCCCAGAAAATCTTGGCATCTGCCTTGAGAAAATCACGCGCCACATCTGGTAAAAACTCGCTCCGTCGGTATACATTGACAATGTCCACAGGAAAAGGAATCTCAGCTAGACTCGCATAAGCCTTCTCTCCCAAAATTTCCCCACCTGCAGCCTTGGGATTGACTGGAATGATTTTATAGCCCCGAGCCTGCATTTCCTTAGTCACTCGATTGCTAGTTGTTTCTTCACGATCGGACAAGCCTACTACCGCTAACGTTTTACTGGTTGCAAGATACTGACGTACCACACCATCACTTGGATTGATAAATTCTTGACTCATAGAAATCCTCCTTTTTTCTCAGTATAGCATATTTTGAAAAGGCTTGCAGATTTTGACTATAAAAATCTCCTAGCAAGAAAAGAAACCTGCTAGGAGTTCTGTCTACTTCAAGTGAAAGATTAAATCTTTTTCTCAATACAAAATAGAGGAGAAAGAGGACGTTTTTCGTGGATACGGATAATAGCATCGCCTAGAAGATGAGCAATCGAAATTTGTTCAATCTTATCAATCAAACGCTCTTCTGGTAGGTAGATGGTATCCAAAACAACCAATTTCTTAATAGCTGATTTTTGGATATTGTCCATAGCTGGCCCTGAAAGAACTGGGTGCGTACAGCTTGCATAAACTTCAACAGCACCTGCTTCAGCAAGAGCATCCGCCGCATGACAAATAGTTCCAGCTGTATCGATCATATCGTCAATCAAGATACAAGTCTTACCTTCTACCTTACCAATGATGTTCATAACTTCACTGGTATTCATCTTGTCTACACTACGGCGTTTGTCAATAATCGCAATCGGAGTTTTCAAAAACTCTGCCAATTTACGAGCACGAGTCACCCCACCATGGTCTGGGCTGACAACCACGTAGTCAGAGCCAACCATGCCACGACGTTCAAAGTAGTCCGCAATCAATGGAGCACCCATCAAGTGATCTACAGGAATATCAAAGAATCCCTGAATCTGTGCAGCGTGCAAATCAATCGTCAACAAACGATCCACTCCAGCAACTTCTAGCATGTTTGCAACGAGTTTTGCTGTGATTGGCTCACGCGCGCGCGCTTTTCTATCCTGACGTGCATAGCCATAGTAAGGCATAACAACATTGACAGATTCTGCACTGGCGCGCTTCAATGCGTCCACCATAATCAAAATTTCAAGTAAATTATCATTTACAGGTGAACTAGTTGATTGTAGGATAAAGACGTGTTTTCCACGGATTGATTCTTCAATGTTGACCTGAATCTCCCCATCTGAAAATTGGCGAACAGTCGATTTCCCCAACTCTATCCCAATTTCTTGCGCCACACGCTCTGCCAATTCTCTATTAGAAGAAAGGGCAAACAGCTTTAAATCAGAAAAAGACATGATTTCCTCCGGTATTTATGTATCACTTGTTTTTACACAACATTTTCCATCTACCATTGTAGCGCTTTTTCCTTTATTTTTCAATCAAAAATAAAACAAGAGTAAACATTTATACCCTTGTTTTATGCTATTTTATATTAGCTATATTAAAACTAAAAATTCTACATTTTAACAATCGATTTTATGCTAGGGTGAGATTTTTTCGAGACAAAGTTAGTATACTTCTCTCATACTTCCTGTATCCACATCATAGACAGCACCTGAAATAACCACATCATCAGGAATCAGTGGAGACTCTCTAAGCAATTGCATATCCTCTCTCACACTCTCTTCAACATCCTGGAATGGTAAAAAATCTTGATTAGATACATCAACTCCGAGCTCGTGTTTCAAATATTCATGAAAACTTTCATTTTGAAAGGTTTGAGCTCCACAGTCTGTATGGTGAAGCACCACGATTTCTCTTGTCCCCATTTGTTGCTGGGAAATCACCAGTGAACGAATCATGTCCTCAGTTACTCGACCACCCGCATTCCGCAAGATATGAGCATCCCCAAGGGCCAAACCTAGAGCTTGCGCAACGTGTAGACGTGAGTCCATACAGGTCACGATAGCTACTCTGGTTTTGGGTTTAAGTGGCAGATTTAACTGCCCATGTAGGGCAACATAAGCCTGATTGGCTTGCATAAACTGTTCAAAATACGACACGATTCCCTCCTCAAAAATTTGATAATCAAATATTTCTCCTATCTTATCATTTTTAAGAGGATTTGTCACGGATTATGCAAAGACCTTTTTCAAAACTTCCTGAATAGTCGTCACACCAATGACTTCAATTTCCTTGGGTGGAGTGATTCCTGTCAAGGAATTCTTGGGTACATAAATCTTGGTAAAGCCCAATTTTTCCGCTTCATTGATGCGTTGTTCGATGCGATTCACGCGCCGAATTTCTCCGGTCAAGCCCAGTTCACCCACAAAACATTCCTGAGGATTGGTAGGCTTGTCCTTGTAACTAGAGGCAATAGCCACTGCAACAGCCAAGTCAATGGCAGGCTCATCCAATTTTACACCACCAGCAGATTTGAGATAGGCATCCTGGTTTTGCAAGAGAAGCCCTGCTCGTTTTTCCAAAACAGCCATAATCAGACTTGCACGATTGAAATCAAGTCCAGTCGTCGTACGTTTAGCATTTCCAAACATGGTTGGTGTTACCAAAGCCTGAACCTCCGCCAAAATCGGACGGGTCCCTTCCATGGTCACAACGATTGACGAGCCAGTAGCCCCATCCAAACGCTCCTCTAGGAAAACTTGACTCGGATTGAGTACCTCAACCAATCCGCCCGACTGCATCTCAAAAATCCCAATCTCATTAGTGGACCCAAAACGGTTTTTGACCGCTCGTAAGATTCGGAAGGTATGGTGGCGTTCCCCTTCAAAGTAAAGCACCGTATCCACCATATGCTCCAGCATACGCGGACCTGCCAAGGTTCCTTCCTTAGTCACATGTCCTACGATAAAGATAGCAATGTTATTGGTCTTAGCCAGCTGCATAAGCTCAGCGGTCACCTCACGCACCTGAGACACAGACCCTTGCACCCCTGAAATCTCAGGAGACATAATCGTCTGGATAGAGTCGATGATGAGAAAATCTGGTTGGATGCGCTCCACCTCAGATCGAACACTCTGCATATTGGTCTCTGCATAGAGATAAAACTCACTATCAATATCCCCCAAGCGCTCTGCACGGAGTTTAATCTGCTGGGCAGACTCTTCCCCACTGACATAGAGAACAGTCCCTACTTGGGACAGCTGAGTTGAAACTTGTAGGAGAAGGGTTGATTTCCCAATCCCAGGATCCCCACCGATGAGGACGAGACTTCCTGGTACCACTCCGCCTCCAAGCACACGGTTGAATTCCTCCATCTCCGTCTTGGTTCGATTGACATTGATGGAAGTCACCTCAGCCAGTTTCATGGGCTTGGTTTTCTCACCTGTCAAGGACACACGCGCATTCTTGACCTCGGCAACCTCAACCTCTTCTACAAAAGAAGACCAAGCTCCACAGTTTGGACAGCGCCCTAGATATTTTGGGGAATTATACCCACAATTTTGACATACAAATGTCGCTTTTTTCTTTGCGATAATTCTAATCCTCTCATTTTAAAATTTCTTGTTTTTCACGCTATCAACTATCTTTCTTTAAAACAGTCAATCCGCCATCATCTGCATAAGCATAATACTCTCCATCCGGACTAAAACCAAAAATATACGGTAAATAACCTTTATAAATTTGTACCCTAGTTTCTTTATCCTTTTCCCAAAAAATGGTTAAAATCGGATACTTCCCAGATTGATCTTTTTCCATTGTCACTCGGATATCTTCCCCATTGTCCAAAGGGAGACTTCCACCATATTGTCCCGCAATAGAAATGGGAGAATCACAGCCCTCATACATGGCTACTAATTCCGTCTCATCATAATCCCCATCTACAGGAGTTACCTGATCATTTTCACAGTCAATTATTGACATATATTCTGAAGAAATACAAAGAATTTTATAATAGGCTTCCGGAAGAAAAGCTAAGTAAAGAAATCCTCCAATATTGATATTATAGACTTTCTTATACCCTTGACAATTCTCAGCGGTAAAAGCTTGAAAATCTCTATAGCTCATTTCATTTTACTTCTTTCTATATCTCTATCTCACACTCGATCACTTGGCAAAAATCAATCTTCTCGTCTGGTACAAATTGGCGCATGAGCATTCCGTGAGTTACAATGATAATAGTTTTATAATTTTTATATTTTTCCAAAGCTTTTAAAAAACGATGACGCATCTCTAGATCTGTTTCATAGCGATAAGGAGAATCTTCAGATAAACCTCCTTGATGTTTTAGATAATATTCATGAGCTACCAATACACTAGTTAAATCAGAGTTAGTGCCATCTAAGTCTGGACGCCACTCATGAAAAAACGGCTCCACAAATAAGTCCAATCCTGTTTCAACTGCTATATAATGGGCTGTTTCTAAAGCCCTCGTCACAGACGATGAAATAATAATCTCTGCCTTTCCAAAACATGTAGTTTTAGCAACTTCTTTTGCCAGACTGCGACCTTTTCCTGTCAATGGTGCTAAATCACGACCAAAACCACTATATAGTTGCGAATTTTCAAGTTTATCAAGCATACTATAATCTGGTTCCCCGTGACGTACAAAGATAATCTTCATCTTAGTGTCCAGTCGATCCAAATCCACCAGTCCGCACGCCAGCTGCTTCATCTCCATCCGCGATTAAAAATGGTGCAAAGACAGCCTGAACTACACGTTCTCCAACTTCAAGAACAACTTCTTGATCTGTGATATTCTTCATCTGAGCAAAGATATGCCCCTCATTCCCAGGATTACCATAATAGTCTCCATCAATAACGCCAACAGAGTTGATCAAGACCAAACCTTTTTTACGAGGATTTGATGAACGGTCATAAAGATAGAGCACCTCAGTCGGCTGCATATAAGCCTTAACACCCGTTGGGACGAGAACAATCTCTCCTGGAGCGATAACCGTACGCACCGCAACCTTTAAGTCGTAGCCAGCTGCATGCGCTGTCTCACGTTTAGGTAACAAAGTTTCATCTGTAAAACTAGAAACTAATTCAAAACCACGAATTTTCATATTATTCCTCTTTTTAATTTAATCTTTTATTCTAGGCTATTTTATCTTATTTATTCGAAAAAAGCACGAAAAAAGAGCACACAATTCACATCGCTTAGGGCTGCTGGATTCCTCCCCTGACCCGCTTCACGCAGAACTGTTGCTCCACTAGTTATTATACCACATTCCCCTCTATTTTTAAAGAGAAATTATTTTTTCCGTCGATTTCGGAAAAAGTCCTGCATAATCGCTGCACAGTCATCTTCCAAAATTCCCGTTTCTACCTCTACACGATGATTGAGACGCTCATCTGTCAAAATGTCGTACAAGCTCCCAGCTGCACCAAATTTCTGGTTTTTAGCCCCGTAAACTACGTTTGGAATACGGGCAAGCCCAATCGCACCACTACACATAACACAAGGCTCAATGGTCACAAAAAGCGTACAATCAAGCAGTCGCCAACTCTCTTCACTCACATTCGCATTCTCTATAGCCATGATTTCTGCATGCATGACCGCCCGTTGCAACTCCTCGCGCGCATTATGCCCCCTACCAATGATTTCTCCATCCTTGACAATCACACAACCAATTGGAATTTCATCGTGTTCTAAGGCAATCTCAGCCTCTCTCAAAGCCTCTCTCATAAAGGCTTCTTTTTCTTCAACTGTATAATTCATCGTTCTTCTCTTTTCCTACTTGTCGATTTTATTATTATATCATGATTCTCAACACAAAAAAAGCCACCGAATTCGGTGACTTAATAGGGAGATTATTATGAAAAAGGTAAAATAAAATCTTATTAAATCAATGCTTTTGGAGGGTGTCCCCTCCAACTCCCCGACCTCTGGACAAGGTCTATTTTTTTTGAAAAAATTTAAAAAAACTTCATCAAAACGCTTGACTTTCTCGGTGTACCGTGATATAATATAATCAAGATAAGGAAAGGAGGTGAGGAAGTTGAACAAAGAAGATTGGCTTAGGTTACTTGAAAAGGCGATAGATAATATCCCTGAAACGGTAACTGCTATAGCAAGTCTGGTGACTGCAATAACAGTCGCAAGGCAAAACAAAAAGCGTAAACCCGAATCCCGCAAAAGAAAAAGGTAAACGCTAAGAGGTGGGGGCGAAAGCCCCTCACACCTCTATTTTATCAAATGAAAAGAGGAAAAGCAATGGTTAGTGCAATAGCTATTTTTATAATTGCAGTCAATGTATATATTTATCTAAAAAATAAAAAGGACAAATAAGTATGAGAAAAATTATTCAAGAATTATTAGACAGCCCGATGTCTACATCTGCTATTTCGCAAGGCGCTGGAGTTCCTTGGACTACTGTTTCTGACCTCCGAAAAGGAAAAACAAGCATGGACAAAATGGCGCTTCTAACGGCAGAAAAGCTCTATGAATTTGCTACAGCTGATAAGCAGTGATTTCGGTCACTGCTTTATTTATATCCATATTCGTTTTCTGCTTCACGGCGCATTTTCGTAGCTTCTTCAAGAGATGAGGTGCTGCCTAAATACTTTGGCTTCTTATCAACATTGATGAATACTTGATATCTCTTCTTCCTCTTATTAAAATAGACACCTCGAACACCAGTACTACTCCTAACGGTTGGTTTCGTGGATTTTCGACTCTCTGGATTTCGAATAGAGTCCATATAGCCCTTAGATGCTCCACGTCTGCATCCACAAGAGGTCTGATGGCTGATTAGATTATTATTGAGAATCACACTCTGACCACAATGCTTGCAGATACAATTCCACCATACGCGCTGATTCTTAGAATATGCTCTGTCAATAATCTTGAAGTTATACGTTTCGGTTCCTGAAAGGTCTTTGAACCGCTCACGCTTCTTCTCGTCATTAAGGCATCCACAAGATTTAGTTAGACCGTTTTTTAATCTATATCTGAGGGCGTGATATAGATTACCACAATCGCATTGACAGAGCCATTTAATTTCTCCTTTAGAAGACCTCGTCCCGTCATCTTCTATGACGACAAGACGATTAAACCTCTGCCCAATTATGTCCTCTCTCATCGAATATTCTCCAAGTTCTTCTCAATCCATTCAAGTCGATTTTGACGCCCTGCAGGAATCGGTCTTGGGTCACGAGAATAGTTCTTGAATCGCATTTGAAGCATATATGACCCATCTCCTAGACTGGTACTCTCTAAGGCTACTTTCAAATAAGCGCTACATATCCAATTCCCATCAGCAGTATATATGCGGCCTGCACCACCAACGATGTCCTCTCTACTATCCTTAAGCCATTTTAGAAGTTGTTGTTTCTTGAACTGGTCATAGTAAGCGTGAAATGTCATGTTCATTTTAAGAGAATTATTTAGATAGTAGTTATTTTGAGCCTTGCCAATCATAGCCAATTCAAAATCTTCAAATAAGCGATCAAGCATTGCATTCACTCTTGCAGCGCCCATCTTCTCAATAGATGTCTCACCACTCTTAAATCTCTGCCAGTTAGCATCAGTGAACTTGATACCTGGTAACTTATAGAAATCATTTTCATATCGGAAGTATCGTCCTACATATTCCAAAATTAGATCTTTGATGTCGTTGTTAATTTCCATTTTATTTTTCTCCTTTGATTTTAAATTAAGCAAGTACGCTCTTTGGATACCATTTAGTAGATGTTCCGTAAGGTGTTACGATTTCAAGTTTAACTGCTTTTTCAGTTTCTTCAAGCAATTCATTGATGCTAATTGCACTAACAGACATGAAGGCTAAATCCTTCTTGTTGCGTCCGTAAAATTCTTTTTCAGCGAACCATTTCTTAACTCCTTGGAACTTCACATTTGAAGAATGGAAGAAATAGAAATCATCAGCCATATTTTGACGCTTAACTACTTTCCAAGACAATTTCAAAGCTTCTGAGAATGTTACATCGTTCTTTTCGTTTTTGAAGATTTTCCATGCTAGTGTCATAACTTGTGATTTCATTTTGATTTTCTCCTTCATTTATCTTACAAGTATATTATATATCTTGTAAGATAGTTTGTCAACAAAAAACACAAAGAAATTTAAAGTTTTTTTATTTTAGAAAGTACTTTCAGACAAACAAAAAACCGCAAGCTATTGCCTGCGGTTAGTGTAATCTAATTTGAAAGTCCTTTCCGTTTTTATTTTTCTTCTTTTTCTTTATCGACGACGGTGATAAGACCGTCTGGTTCGGTTTTGAAGGCTGGATCAGTGTGTAATTCACCGTTTGCCTTCAAGTAGTACCAGCCATCGCCAGACTTGACGAATTGTTTAGATAGCATATAACCATCTTTTTCTTCCATAAAATACCAAGTTTCTCGGTATTTTACCCATCCAGTGGCCATGCGGCCATCTGATTTGAAGAAATACCAGCGATGGTTTAGGAACATCCATCCTGTGACCATTGCCCCACGCTTATCAAGATAGAACCAGTCTTTACCATCATTGAACCAACGATTGATTAGACAATATCCACGTTCATTGAAATAGAACCACTCTCCCTTGATTTGCTTCCATGTTTTCGTAGGATAAGAGCCGTCTGACTCCTCCCACCACCAGCCAGTGGCATTTTGGCGCCAGCCAGCTTCAGATAGGCCACCTTCAATGTCTTTCTTGAATTGTTCACGACTAATGCCCCATTTGGCCAAGTAAGGATATGGATCAACATGGTCACTTGCATTTCGTGGCTGGTTGTAAGTACAGTATTGGTGCGTCTTAATTCCAGCTAGACTGTCAGAGTCAAGTGTTTTCGGAATTCCAGCTTCGTCTGCAAGATTCCGCAGAAGTTCAACATAGAGCTTATAATCGCGCATGAACTCTTCTTTGGTTTCATGGCTCTCAATCAGTTCAACTTGACCGTATCCTTCAACGTTCCAACCACCTCCTACGTCATAGGCTCCCCTGTCAGTGTACCAGGTTTGCATTACACGGCCGTTCCCCACAACGTGGGAAAAGAAGCCTGAATCAACAGGACGACGCATGTGGTAGTCTGCTTCATTTTGGGCAGTTGAATTTGGATTGCCCGTTGAATGTGCATGAATTTGTCGGTATGGTTGTTCACCGATTTGTGGTAAGTCAGTCCTTAGTCTACTTGTATCAATATCCATTATTGTTCTCCTTCGTTCTTGTCATTTTTGTCGCCAGATAAGCGCTCAAATGCCTTAATAATAGGCTGGAAGATAGTCACATTTCCTTTCAACTTACGGTAATTTTCGATGAGTGACTGGAATGTAAAAAGCAAATATCCGAGGTAAATTGAGTATAGGAAAGCGAAGCCTGTCTTCTCAGGTAGCAAGACAGACATCGGAATCAATACCATCAACAAGAGAACACCAAGAATCTTTCGAATCAGACCGTTAATGCCAATCTTGCTCTTGTATTCAATTTCTGGATTTGCAATCGCTGCGAACGTCCCTGATGCAAAATCTACGATCTCTAGAATCACAATTAAGCTTAGAGCGTACAATACCAAACCATCTTCTGTTTGGATTAGACTTCTAAAAAAGTTAAACAATTCGATTTTCATATATTTCTCCTATTCTTTCCCTTCAAATTTCCAAGCGACACCAGTTCCGTTTTGTTCCAAAATACCATTTGTCACAAATGCGCTGACAGGCTCGCCGTTGTATGTGAATTCTTTATTAAGCTGCACTAGGATGCGCTTGCCTTCGCCATTCACTTCAACGTGCTCAGGGTCTTCAATGGTAATCAGGTCATGTGGTAAGTAGGTCTTCCCAATCTCGGCCGGTTGAATTAACTCAACCAACTCTTTGTAGGTCGTACCGTACTCGATGTTCTTGCTCATGACAGAATTCAAAACAAGAACATGGATGACCTTCTGGTTCGCTTTTGCATTTTCTTCAGTCTGCTTAATGAGAGTTGCAAGCTTGTTCTGTTCACTCTCGTTTTGCGCAATCTTCTGATTGGCCTGTTCAAGCTGTGCCTGTGTTTTGACAATGGCGCTCCCTGGATCTAGCTCAGCTTTTAAGATATCCAGCACAGCTTGAATCAAAACGTCCTCTTGTTCAGACGTGCGGTCTCCTGCGAGCTCACGAGCGTTAGAACTATAACGAGTCCCTTCTTCTAAACGGATTTCAACCAGTGTCCGGACATTATCACCTGAACCACGAAGGTATGGGGTGGTTGCTAATTTATAACCATTAATTTCCATTTGTCATTTGTCCTTTCACTTCTTCAAATTTCGCTTTGAGTTCTTCGTCAGAGTCAATGACCTGCTTCATCTGCTCAAGTTCCATTGCAGTTACTGTATAGAGAGCTTCTAACATAGATGATTGAGTAGCCTCTTTGCCGACCTTTTCACCAAGCGAATTAATCGTTAGACTGCTGATTTGTTGTTCTTTCATGCTGTTTTCTCCAATTTTTCTATTTTTTGATTTAGTTCTTGAATGGCCTTGATTAAGTAAGGCACCAATTCAAATGTTCGATACGAGTATGCGCCGTCAGGATTTTCAAAGAAGGCTTCAGGAACATATTTTTGGACATCTTGCGCCATGATACCGCAAGATATATCCTCTATTTTTCCATCGTATTCTTTACGATAACTATATGTTTTCAAGTTTTCGATTACATCAAGACCTGAGACTGTACTAGCTTTGATATTTGACTTGTAGCGACGGTCTGAGATTTCTTTGTTAAGAGGAATCCAGTTGTATCCATTAGATCCTCTATAAAGATAAAGATACCCATTTGATCTTTCAATTTTTGTATATTCAGAAGAATACATCCATTTTCCAGCAACAGAAACTCCGCTGCCATCTTTATTGTAATAAAGAATGTCACCTGTTACTTCCAAATTTCCATGAATAACAGGTGTGTTCCAGAAATGAGCCGGTCTGTAGCAGTACATTTCTCCTGAATTTTTAACGAACCAAGCTCCGATTCCAGGTTTGTCCCAGTCGTTGCCCCAATTCACCCAAAGAGCTGTTTGGAATCCGTTACCATTACCATTACTCATACCAACTTCGAATTGATTCTGTCCTGTTAACCAGTATGCTTTTGGATCCTTATCATGCGTACCGATCTGAAATCCGCCAATTTTTCCTTTATAACCTTCTAGCAAGGTCGCAGATACTACAACTGACCTTAATTTGTTGATGAAGGCTTCTTTAGCAGCAAGCGTGTCTGTGAAGATATCGCTCGAGACGAATCGTCTGGCCATAGCAATATCCATGACCAGCTTGTCAGCTGTGATAGTATTCGTTCCGATAATCTCAGCATTCAGCTTGGCAAAGTTGCCCTCGCCCACAAATAAGCGTTTGAAATATCCATCAATAGCTGTTAGTTCATCGAGTAAGGTCTTGCCTTTTAATCGAATCTTTTCTGCCTCAATCAGGATTTGATTGCTAGTCGCATTAATTTGCGAAACGATTGAACCTGCATTTGTCAGATTTTGGATTGCCCACGAGCCAGCAAGCTGATTTTGAACAGTACGGACAGCTTCGTCAGTGTCTTCAGGGGCTAAAGTAAATAGTGTCGCGTTGCTTCCAGTTTCAAGTTTTATCTCTGAAATGTAAAGGTTGATTGACTTGCCTTGTTGTCCGTAGAACATCAAATTAATTTCGTCAACATCAACTGGTAACTCATAATTAAAATTAAGTTTTTTATAAGCGGATGCAGTTATGTCGCTATTTGGAATGCTCTTCCACGCCTGTGATTTTATTGCACCATCTTTCCTATAATGTAATCCGACGTCAACACCAGAAAAAGTATTGTATCCATCTTTTGAAACCAAAAAAGAAAGAGTGATTTTATCGGATTTTTTTAGTTCGATTTTGAATGTCTGTTGCAATCCAAAATAACGAGCATTTATAGATGTACCATAAATATGCACGCCCGATTTAGTTCGATTTTGTGATGAATGTTCATAATTAAAATTCAAGCCTGAAACGTTCGTTTCTCTCCAATTTTTAGAACCATCCCTAAAATCAGCGTTTCTGACATAATTTCGGCTATCTCCAACATTTTTAGCCACCTCAACTTGAAACAGCTGACTTGTCATAGCCATGCGAGCAACCTTATCAGCAATCCCATTTTCAGTAGTGCCTAAAATTAGCTCATAGAGCTGGCTTGTCTCTTGAACTCGCTGAAAGTCAATAAGATTCGCTTTGCCATCGAGTCGAGAAGATAAACTTGTGAATCGACCATCTACTGATTGCTTGTACTCAGCGAATTTTGAATCCATTTGCTGTCTTGCCTGCTCACTGATTTGTTTCGCCTCTTGAGCGAGTAAGCTACCTGCGCCAGCGTTTTTCAAAGCTTCATCAGCCTTTTGTTTGATTTCGTTCAAACCAGTGCTGTCGAAATCACGAAAGCGCTGGTCGATTGTCTCTGTCAGACTTTTCTTGACCTCTTCGGCTCTGGCTTTGGCAAGTTCGATACCATCCAAAATTTCCTGTCTAAGTAGTCCTGCCTTATGATCAAAGTCTAAGTCAGCATTTTGAAGAGCCTTTTCAAGGGCGATTTCTTGTGCGGTTCCTGTCACACCAAGGATTGCATCAGCTGCGCTAGATAAACCACCAGAAGCTCTAGAACCACCAGTTCCTGCCTTATCATCGAAAGTCAGAGAGATGTATTCTTCTTTTAAGGCATCGAACTCATAAGCAATAGCTTCCTTGAATACATCAACATTATGTTTCAAGCTCTTGAGATTGACCGTATCACCCATATGGACCACTTGACCATCAAGTTCATAAGCTTCAATCTTGATAGCGTCAGAGACCTTGTCAATGCCCTCATTTGAAAACTTAGCCTGTGCCCACTTCTGCAATTCTTCAATGGTCTTGGCATTGTTGTTCTCATACTCTTTTTCATTGATATAAGGATAAGAGTTGATAAGAGGACTATCAACAGTCACTCTGATAGTAGTTTCCTTGTCAGCGCCTTCGGGCTTAAAAGTTGATTTGGCATGGATTCTTGTGACAACATTCTGACTGTTTTTTGTGCGTTGGTAGTCTTTAAGATTCTTGTGTGTCGTGATAACAACACCACGATTCTCACCACGACTCTTTTTGACAGTCATCGCAAAGTTATCACGAACCAGCTCGCCTTCCCATGTACCAACTATACTGTGCTTACCGTCCAGCAATACAGAGTACAGAGTTTCTGTTTCAGTTGTGTTGAAGGTCCTACGATCCTGGATATCGCTACTGAAAGAAAAATCTCCCAAAGCAGTTTTTGTATTTTGGACCATGCGAGAAAGAGCCATGCCACAACTCTGACTAGTCACGCTAACTGGTGTGATAGAACGTTTCATCACATCGTCTGAGATATGATAGGCTGTGATTTCCAGATGGTCATTGTGTTCAACGGGTTTCTTGATACGAAATAGCTGCGCACCAAGAACAGGAGTCGGAGCCTTTATCAGCATATCTTCTTGGATGAGCTGATAGATACCAGAGTCAGAAATAGGATATTTCACAGTTAAGGTGAAATCACCATTCATGGTCTCTTTAACAATCGCCGAAGTCGCTTCATGAAGTGGCTCCCCGTTCCATCGAACGGTTCTCACATCTTTATTAAGTAGATAAAGCAATTATGCCCACCCCCAAACCGTTTCTATTTCAAGCGATTGAATACCTGGACCTAGAACAACCCCAACATTCTTCACTTTCGCTGGGTCTACTGTGATAAAATCCCCTGACCATTTGACTGGCTTCCCCGTTGCCGTTTTAAAGCTAGGATTGTCAGGATTGTTGACCATCACAAGCGACTCAGTGAGTCGTTCAAGACGGATGACCTGACCAGCGATTGTAAACGAAGTCTCAGTAGCACTCTGACCAACGATTGTGATTTTAGGAAATGCAAGAGCAGAACCTTGAACGGTCAAGGTCCCACTTCTTGTCAACCTCTGTGTGTCAGTGGTTTTGAAGTATTTGGTAGGGTGGCAAGTGAAGGTTGCCTTGGTCATGTAAAGACCAGGTTTCACTTCTTCAAGGTCACTTACATTGACCTTATAACACCAAAGACGAGTTGTTTTGACTCGCTCACTCTCTAGCCAAAACTTCTCACGGATAAACAAACTCATAAATTGGTTCATCTGTTCTTCGGTAGGTTTGACCAAGTAAATCGTATAAGTTTTCTTGATCGGTTCCCTATGCTTGTTTGTCTGAATGATTGCTCCACTGATACCACCATGCTCCAAAAGAGCTGTCTTACTGTCTCCTAGAGCGATTGAGGGAGAATCATGGACAATGACCTTAAAGGGAAAAGACGATGTTCTCACACCGTCAATCACAAGCTCATTATGTTTTATCATGTAAACCCTCCTCTCAATTGTGTCTTCCGTTGCAATTCGTCAGCAATCCGCTGAGCTACCTCATCAGCAATCCGACTGATGTCTGATTCTTCTCTGACAGTGTTACCAGTAATAGTAATGTTGATGGTCGGTGAAGTTCCACCCATTGTCTGAGCAATACCTCGACCGATTGCACCAAGTGTTTTATCATTGAGTGGCAATACCGCCTCATTTCCAGCTTCACCACCAACCATAAGATTATTGCCATTCATTCCGAATATTGTCGGCTTCGTCATGATACCACCTTTGGCATACCATTCAATGCTGACGCTTGGCACACCTTGACTTATCCAGTCTAGTGGATTGGCTGAACCACTTACAGAAAAATGGGGTAGAGGAATGTGTGGCCAACTAATGCTGAAGTTAAATAATCCTTTGATGGCGTTGATAGCTGTACTGACGAGGTCTTTCGCCCCGTTGATAGCACTACCAATAGAATTTTTAATCCCGTTCCAGACGCTTGATACTGTACTAGAAATACCATTTAGTACGTTTGAAACTGTTCCTGAAATTCCATTCCATACGCTTGATACTGTGCTTGAAATGGCATTCAAAGTATTTGATATAAATGACTGTATCGCTGAAAAGATGGTTTGAGCCACGCTTTGGATTCCTTGCCATACAGTAGAGAATACTCCCTTGATGCTTTCCCAAGCCCCTGACCAGTCACCAGTAATAATTTGCATGACTGTTTGGATGATACCAAGAACCACATTTATTGCTGTTTCAACAACTGTTTTGATAATTTCCCAAACGGTCGTGATGACCAGTTGAATATTGTCCCAAGTGGCTTGAATGAGTGGACCTAGATAGGTCATAACTGTATCAATAACTGCTGAAATAGCATCCCAAACAGTCTCAGCACTTGTCCTGATAAGTTCCTGATTCTCCGTCCACCAAGTAACAACCGTCCCAAAGATGCTCATAACAAAATTAGAAATCTCTGATACGACTGTGTTGATGACTTCAAGAATCGCATTCCAAACGGTTGTAACGACTTCACGAAAACCTTCGTTTGTATCCCAGAGATATTTTACAATAACAATAATTGCAGCAACTGCAGCAGCAATTGCAATAGCTGTTCCAATAATTGGCAATGCGGCAATTATCATTTCTCCAATAGATATTTTTAAAAACTCAGCAAGGGCTTGCAACGATAAGAATATGGGGGCTATGATCCCTACAGCAGTCACAACTGTTCCTAAAATAACAACAAAATCTTTTACTGGAGCAGGTAAGGAACTGAACAGCTCAGCCACACCTTTCACAATCGTTGCCAAGGTTTGGAAAACAGGGATCATCATTTCCAGAAGAGGTTGACCAATAGCAGATAATGCATTGGTCCCAGCTTGTTTCAGATTCCCCATCACGTTTTCTAATCCGTCTGATTCTCTTGCAGCCTGTCCAAGAGCTCCTGAGAGTTTATTTCCGTCTTCGACCATCTGAAGCAAGGTCAGTTGCTTCTGCGCTTCGCTCAAGTCCTTGAATGATTTGCCATACAGTTTATTTGCAGCGGCATTCCTAGTTGTCTCTGTCGCAGAGATTCCAAGAGCGGCATCGTTAGCAAAGTTTCCCTTCAAAAAAGATTGTAAGCTCTCTGTTACGCTCTCAATAGATTTGTCATAGAAGGCTGCACCGTCTGCTGCTGCCCTAGTTGCACGAGAAGTAAGATCCAAAGCTTCTGCTGTATCCAATCCTGAAGTTTTGGCAAATGAAGCCATCTGAGTGAATGATCCTTGCAATCGCTCTGGGACAATATCCATTTCCTGACCAATAGCATTCAACGCTTCTCTTGCTTGGATTTCCATATCTCCGAAAACGGTAGTAAATTGAGCATTACTAGCTTGCATTTGAGCTGCTGCTTCTAACGCTTCTTTTCCTACTTCCACAAGCTTTTCTGAAATAGCACTCAACTTCTCACTAAACTGTTGAAGTAGTTCTGCTCTTAAATTTCTTGAGATTTCACTTAAACTTTCTTGAGTGCTATCAGCAACAGGCTTTGTTCCCTTCATCTCATCATTGAGATGATTAAAAGCTGTCTTAGCCTGATTTAGCTCAGCTTCCATCTTGTTGGCCTGTGTGGAGTTCTCACCAAATTCTTTTTTAGTGATTTCCAATTGCTGCTCTAGATTTGAAATCTGTTTACTTACAATCTCAGACTGAGCACCAATCTTTTTCTGGGCAAGAGCATTTCTCTCGGCTTCACTAGCATTTGAACCCAAAGCACTTTCTTGCAATTTGAATGAACTTGTCACCTTACTCATCTCTGAAGCAAGTTGACTCTGTTCATTCTGCAATTCTTTTAATTGGTTCTTGTTGTTCTGAGTAGCACTCCCATTCTCAGCAAGCGCCTGGTTCACACTTGCAAGCTTACCCTCATATCCTTTTAGGACGTTTTGAGTAACTTCAACTTCACGTTGAAAAGCACGGTACTGATCAGCACCGATATTCCCATTTTTGAACTGCTGTTCCACCTGAGACTGAGCTTGTCTCAAGGTTTCCAATTTCTCCTTAGTCGTCGCAACTTGCTTTTGCAAGACTTCTTGCTTCTGAGCCAGGAGCGTCACATTCCCTGTATCAAACTTTAAAGCCTTGTCAATCTGTTTCAACTCCTGACTTGCATCAGTAGCAGCCTTATTGACATTTTTCAGCGCCTTCTGCAAGGGTTGCGTGTCGCCATCGATTTCAATTTTGATACCTTTGATATTTCCTGCCATATTTCCTCCTTTCTCAAAAAAATAGAAAAGCACTGAGAGAACTTCTACGACTGATAATGCAGTCAGACCAAAGAACTTGGTCTCAGAATCGCTCTCTCAGCACTCATTTTTCTTTAAAAACTGTCAAAATCAGCTTGCGTGGCCTTCCGTTCGCCACCTTTGTCCTCACTCCGTAAATTCACATAATCCGTCTGATAATCCAGCGCCATTCCGATTGAAATATGCTTTAGATCATCGATAGACAGACCAGTTTCTTTACAGCAGGACAAATAGGATTCTACTGTGAAGATTTCTTCGCTAGCTGATTCTGATTCATCTGGTGCTTTTTTGTCGTCATGCTCGCATTCAGCATTTCCATCAACACAGGACCAACTTCCTGGATCGGAAAGACTTCCATTTCCATGAAAAATTGTTCATAAGGCTTGATGTGAGGATTTGCAGATTTAGCAAATGTCCAAAAAAGACGGTTGAAGAAGGTCATATCAAACTCTTCTAGCATTGAAATGTCAATGTCAGTCGCTGTCAATTCTTTTTCAGCTTCCAGCTTGTTCAATTCATTCATGAATGATTGATTTTTCAACATTGAGAACAAATCTTGGAAATAATCTTTCCCAAATTGTTGCTTGTAGGCGATAGGAGTATAGCCATTAGTGCCCAACTCATACTCCTGATCACCAACCAAAACGATTTTACGCATAGATCTTCTCCTTAAGCTGCAACGGCAGTAGGTTCATACACTTTCTTGAACCAGTTGTCATAGATTTCCTTACTATCAGCTGATGTGATAGAACGTTTAACAACCGAATCGAGAGGACGAGGACTTGCTTTAAAGCCAAGTTCACGCTCATTGACGTTTGTACCGTTCTTGGTTTTTGAGCCATTTCCTGGACGGCTCGCTGAACAATAGTAAAGAACATGACGTGTTTTGTTCTTGTCCCCTGAAAATTCAAACATCAAGGCAAATGATGTGAATTCTGCATCAGCTTTTTCAGTCAAAACACCCGTCTGAGCATCTTTGATTTCGCCCAAAATCTTAGTCGCAAACATTTCAATAATGTGAGAAATTTTGAATTTCCCTTCATATCCTTCATTTGAATTCATGAAGTGATAATCAATATCATCTGCTTTGATTGGTGTTGATTCACCCTTTGGATCCAATGTCAATTCCATTGCCCCAGGGAAGCGGAAAATCTCATCGTAAGCAATCACTCCATCTGCACCAATTGATTTGATTGGCGCAACGTGAACATTTTTTAAACCAAAGGTTACTTTATTTTCTTGAGTCATGTCATTCCTCCTTAGTATAGATAGACTGTATAAGAC
This sequence comes from Streptococcus oralis, assembly GCF_023109195.1. GTDB lineage: Bacteria > Bacillota > Bacilli > Lactobacillales > Streptococcaceae > Streptococcus > Streptococcus oralis_BV. Next base: position 23,041 of record NZ_JALDUB010000002.1, on the reverse strand, counting down.
TTGACATAGAGTCTTTCAGTCTCGATAAATGTTTCTTCTTGAACTTCAAAAAAGAGCTCGTGGGTTGCCCACAGCTCTTCCAGACGTTCTTCCAAATCTTCATCCTTATTCTCAAAAGCCAGCTCAACTGTCACGCTCTTAATCTGATGATTAACCGTGTTGTCAGCTGCATTGATGGCTGGACTCGATTCATAATAGATCAGGTAAGGTAAGTCAGGAGCGTTCCCAGTTTTAAACGCTCGATAAGTGACAGGCAAGTTTGTCTGTTCCAAAATAGCAGCAAAGTCTGATAGCTTCATTTCCCAATCTCCTTGATACGCTTCTCAAAGTTTTCTTTAACTTTCTCCTCAACAGGTTTAATATGTGGAAATGCCCGACTACGACCGCCATTTCTCAAAACATGCCCATTTTCTAGTAAGTGAGTTAAACGATAGGTTGGGGCTGCGTTGTAGATGACGTATGATCCCTTAGCATTTTTCTTGAAGCGCCAATTTCTAGCATACTTCCCATAACGTTTTGGACTAGTCGCTCTTAATTCCGTAACTGCTTCGTTTACAACGTCCTCAGCAATCAGGTCAATCTTATCTTCTACCTCAGCAGAGTACTCTGCCATTACCTTTGCAATTTCATTCGCTAAATCACTTGTTAAGCTCATTTCAAGACCTCTGACAAAGTCAACTCTAAAATTTCAGAATCGATCGGATATGTTTTTAATATGCGATATTGCTTGTCTTCAAACTTCGCAAACTCTTGATTCTCATACTCAAAATTTCGAATTTCAACGACCAAGCTCGGTTTTAGACCTGCCTGATTTGCTTGATAAAATTCAGAGCGAGTAACCTTCTTTTTACGACACAACAGAGTAACTTCAACGTCTTCAGAGATTGGTTGTAGTAACTTGTCCTTACCTGTGACTTTTTTAGAGATCAGTTTGATTTCATGATTCCACATTCTTGACCTCTTTCTTTGATGCTATCTGTAAATTATGCAGTCGCCATTGAAGGTGACGTGGCATATCCACCCCACCCTCATAGCGATAAGCAGCATAGTCAACGATAAACATTTCATGGTCAGCACGCTCACCAACAAGCTCGATACCGAGGTTGTCGGTCAATTCAGTGATGACACTTGAAATGATTTTTTTTAACGGCTTGTCTCTCAAGTCGGTTGAAATACCCAACTTAAGCTTCAGCAATTCCAAAAGCTGACCTTGGTCCATGTTTACTCCTCAACTTCCTTAGCAGGCTCTTCAGCAGCTTTCTCAACTGTTTCTTCCTGCTCAACTGCGGTCTCTTCCTTCACTTCTGTTGCTTCAGGAGCTGGTTTCTTAGGCACATCCTCTCCCGAAACCTCAAGGAAGATAGAACCAGCAGTGTTGGCACCAGTCAAAAGGCCGTTTGTAAAACTATCTGTGGGCTCATATCCCTCACGAGGAAAGATGTCGCCAACAGCGTAGTCATGTTTTTCAGGATCAGACAAGTCCTTGAAAGGACGAATTACTTTATAGCTCATACGCTACCTCCTTAAGCTACTGCGTCAGTGTAGGTTCCGAATACCCCCGCATCTTCATCTGTCTTCTGGATATCAAAACGAAGGTATGATGCAAGGTTCTTACCAAATTTATGATTATCTTCCCAATTCACGGTCAATTCCATACGGTCAAACAATGTAAGGAAGTATTCGACATCACCGATGAAGAATTTCATTTCACCTTCTTGACCTAGTAGTGTATCCTCAACTGGATAAATTGTTTTACCTGAGAATGAATATCCAGTTGGTGAAGTGATGTCGGGCTGCATCATGTAACGGCCATCTTTGTCCTTAATCTTATCCAGTGCATTGAACATGGTATCTGTAACAACAAGTGATTTTTTGTAGACAGATGAAATTTTAGTGTTTAAAATGTCCTTGATTCCATCAAGTCCACTAGCGTTTACAACTTTTGCGGATTTCATAACATCCGCAACAATTGCCAATTTTGTTTGTTCGTCTTGGTCTTGGATATCTTCTTGAAGGATTCCAATGAGATCGTATTGCGCATCTTCAATAGCTTCACGAGAGATAGGAAGTTCCCCACGATAAGTCTTGATTTTGTAATCAACTTCCGTGATTTTTGTTTTTCCTAATTCTGGATTTTCTTCAAGTTCTCCAACTTCAGTCATTTTGCGATTTGATTTCTTCATGACTGGATAAGAACCAGATCCACTTGTTACTTTTACAACATGGATTAGGTTAAGTAAAGGGTTCTGACGTTCAGGTGTTTTTTGTGGTTCCAAAACCTCTTTCGGAATGATCGCTCCTACATCTGTTGTTTTAACACCTGCGCGTTTTTGTCCACGAGAGCGGATGAATTCTAGTACTGCTTCACGTTGTTCCAATTTTTGTCCTCCACGATGTTCTTTGCTTGGGTAAGTCGGGGCTTTGCGATTCAATTCTTCAACTTGATTTTTCAAATCTTCGATTTCTTTTTCAAGTTGTTCTTTTTCTGCTTCCTTTTCATCCAATTCTTTCTGGATGTCTTCAAGGTTCTTTTCAACTGCTGAAACTTCTTCATCAGTTCCAGCTTGTTCCAATTTAGCAGCTTCAAATTCTGAGCGCTTGTTCAATTCTTTGATTGATTCTTCAAGCTCTACCACTTTGTCTGCTTTGTTGCGCATACGAGCGCCTAAAATCAATGATTTGTGCATAGGTTAAATTTCTCCTTAATTTCTTTCTTGCGCTTGTCCAGCGCTTCACGATTGGCACGTTGTTGAGTTTCAAAGTCTTTCTGTCGTGCAGCAATTTCCGTTTGTGGATAAGCTGGGAAAGTACATGGACTCACTTCAAAGATTTCTAATTCCAAGATAGTGTCCAGGTACGAACCATCTGCTTGCTCTTCCGTATTGATTTTGATTGGGATGAAGCCAAAACTACATCCAATCACATCGCCACGCTGAACACGAGCATAGGCCCCAACAGCTTGCGGATCATCTTTGTTGATGATGATATCACCGTAAAGTCCGATTTCATCAACTCCCAAAATGACTGTTCCGTTACCAGTACGACCAAGCACCAAACTATCATCATGGTTAAATAATGCCCTGATGTCAGCTCCTTTGATGGCTTTTTCAACACCCTCACGTTTGATTACCTCAAAGTAGCCTGGCCATAGCTCAGTAACTTCATCAAACTTGATGAAGTACCCACTCAAAATCAAATCACCGCTGTCAGCTTCTTCTCGTGTTTTGAATTGAGCGGTACGATAACTATTCCGTTTCTTCATTCTCTTCCTCACCCCCTTTCAGTTTTTTCTGGTCCCCAAGTCTATCTTGTGGGATATAGTTTTCAAGAGCAAGGAGCTCATCCATATCAGGATCAGGCGGCATTCCAAGCCAATCCCTCCACTCATTTCGACGCATTGCCATACTTTTAGTCATCTGTTCAGCAACTGAAGATAACTCTGTAATGTCATACGAATAAAGCGAGCGAGCATTAAGTTTGAAATACCGATTATTTGAAACGAGTAAGTCTCTCGTTAAGGTCTGAGTGATCGTCGTAGCAATGCTCATGACCGTAGTATTGACAAAGTTGTTGTATTCTTCTTTATCAAAGCTACCAACTCCCAAAATAAAAGCTGGCACTCCCAAAAGCCCAGCAACTGTTTTCTTGTCAATTTCAACAGATTCATTGATAGCAATATCTTTCAAACTTAATGGCTTGACCTGTTCAACCTCTAACAAGGCATCAGGAATAATCCACGGCTCACCAGCTTGACTAGTGCTAAGATATTTCTTAGCGACCTGGTCACGTCCCTCTTGTGTTCCTAATTCCCCACTAGAAGAATCAACCTTAACAATCAAGCTAGGAACATTTTTGCCACTCATAAAACCTTTTTTAATTTGAGTTGCAAGGTTTAAATTCCTAACAATATCCCTCAGAGCAAGTCTGTAGCCAGTCCCTACAAATGGATTGTCTGGATCTGGGTTGATTACGAAATGCACGATTTCGCTTGGGCTGTAGTCGATACCACGATAATTGACGATATAACCAACATCATCACTCTTGAACGATACTTCACTCATAGAGAATGGTCTCAGGTTCAAAATGTAATCATTTACAGGATCATACTCAACATGAAGAACTGAATTTCCGTCACCAAATAGCAACAGGTCACGCACAATCTTGAAAATCCAAGTTTTGCGAGTCATATTGTCGCATGGGTTTACATCAATCTTGCGAGCCAGTCCGTCTTTTATTCTGATATCGCCTTTTTCGGTATTCTCCATCAAGTGAATAGTCATGTTCGATACCATGTCAGCAATCCTATTGACCGCAGCAATCACATCAGGATTGCGAGCTAAAGGCACATAGCCATCACCGTCGATATAAAACCCAAAATCTGAATGAGTGATAACGTTCGTTCCACTTCGACTCTTACCACGTTTCAAAAACCTATCTAAAAGCCCCATCTTTCCTCACCTCCTTTCTCTAATCAAAGAAGCTCATGACATTCTGATTCTTACCAAGATTAGCAAGAGCCTGAATACAAGCAAAAACGCTGGCATCAAACAAGTCAATTCTTGCAGTACCACCGTCACCATCTAATTTCTCATATTGCACCGCATCGTCCACCTTTTCAATTGCTCTAACATTGCTCACACAGTATTCGTAGGCATCAGAATGAAGATAGTAAAATTCTTTATTCTTAACTTTAAACTCAATCCGTCTGAATCCCTCAGATTTCAGATAAAAAAGCTGTGGTTGGTCAATCATCTTGAACCGAGCTTGTTTCATCTTGGTCAGGAACTCACGACCAAACTTCCTATCCATTCCGACAGCAGCAATCTTGAAGCCTTTCTCCCTCATCTGGATGAACCATTTAACAATATCATCATAGAGAACGGTTGGGGTGTTGCTCATCGTCAGCCAACCATCAGACTGCCACCCAAAGAGTGGAATCCCGTCATCGTTAGCTTTCTTCTGAGCATTTACACGAGGAAAGAAAGCATGTGTGATACAGATATCAACATCTTTCTCGCCGTCATGATAGACACCATAAAGAGCCGCGGCGGTCAAGTCATGCAACCTTGACAAGTCAGCTCCACCATACCACTGAATAGGCAAGCGTGCCAACTCCTCTAAGGTCCAATCGTAACGACTGTCTGAAGCAATAAACTCATCAGGATTGAAATAAGCGTTCATCGAGTTAGTAAAGACATTCAATGTCTTGTTAAAGAACTCATTCCTAGTCTGTGGATCATTCATAGCCTGCTCTGCTTCCGCTCTCAAAGCAGGCATGGACACCGTGACACCCCAAGACGGATTTGCCATCTTCAAAACATTATCATCAAGATAGTCACCAACATCGCCATCCGTTGTCTGATTGGCTTTACAAATAAAGATAAATAAAGCCTCATCCTGTACCAACTGCTTGAGCACTTTCTGACAGTATTTCAAGCGGTTAGCAAGAAATCCAGTAGGAATATCACCGGCCGTTGAGATAACAAAAAGCATACTGTTTCGGTATGCTGACATTGTTTTCTTCATAAGACCATACTTCTTAGAATTTCGCATGGTGTGAGCTTCATCGATGACCGTGACATTGCCATTGAGAGAGTCTAAACGACTTTCATCATTGGCCAGTGCTTGAATATAGAATGACCCATCGTCTCCAAAATTAGCTGTGATAGAATGTTCTTGGTTGTTGTCCTTGATGCGGATGGATTTTTCATTCCATCGTTCCACGTTGAATTTGATGAAATTAAAAGCTTCCAGTGCTTGCTTGACAGAGTTGGCCACGATATAGCATTTTGAACCACTATCGGCGTCCAAAATCTGATAAAGCAAAGCAATAGCAGCAGTAAAACTGGTCTTACCGTTTTTCCGTGCCAGCATTATCAAGGCTTCCTTGAACCTACGCTCGTTCGTACCAGCGTGATAGAACCCAAAGAGATTGACAACTGTGAAATGTTGCCACGGTTGCAAAATCAAAGGTTTGTTACGGATCGACATGGCGAACATGTCATCTCCTTGCTGATGAACAATTGAGTTCTCAATGAAGTGAACAGCGAAATCCACTATATCCTCATCAAGCTCATATGCTGGATTTTCTAAATCCCTCAAAAAACGTTCAGCAGCCAAAATCCGTTCTTCGTTATGTTCCTCTTGATAGCTCAGGACATAATCAACATAGGCTTTAGCTTTTCCAAGATTGGTTGTAGCGTGGCGAAAATCGGCAAAACGTTTTTCAAAGTCTTTATCCATCTTTCACTCGCTTCTTTTTCAGTTCATTCTTAAACTTCAGGACCTCAGTAAGAACTGACTCACCTTCTTGTTCTACTACCTCACCAAGCGACTTAGGATTCATCATCAACTGATTAGAGTAGCTGAGGATGTCTTTCCTCAAAATTTCCATTGCTGTCAAGATTGGAACTTTGCGCTCATTTTCAGCACCAGCCTTATTGACGTAGGTGTCTGTTACTGGATAACCCTTGTCAGCATAATCTTGAGCAAGTTTCTGATACTGATAGAGCATCCCTGCAAAAATATCAATGATCATTTCGAACTCTTTCCGATAAGTGCCCAAGTCTTTCATCTGCTTGACCACTTTTGACTTAATCGACTTCGCTGTAATTGGTTTAGCCAAAAACTACCTCCTTTCGTCAAAATCGCTTAGTTTTTACCCCCTTTTTGTTTGAAGGCCCCCGACTTGGAAAAAGTTCCCTTCACCGGTACCCTACTGGCCAAAATGAATTTTTAAAGAGGTGGGGGGTAGCCATAAAATTCTTCAAATTCCTTTTTTCTCTTTCTTTGCCAAAATAATCCTTGATTGATAATCTTATCATTCTTTCTATCGTGAAACGTATTGTGTTTCTTGTTTGTTAGTGGCAAACAATTCCACTCGACGAATTCAAGTTCAGGATATTCAGATACAGGGAAGATATGATGTACCATTTCAGCTGCTACTGAAATTCCATACCTCAAACTTTCCTGACAAAGATAGTCGAACTTCCGCATAATCTTATCACGGAACTTCTCCCACTTCTTAGACTTCAAGGATGGTCTGACAGGTTTGTTGTACATAGCAAACCTCCTTTCCAATACTAAAAGGGACAGGCCAGTGACCTATCCCCTCTCATACAAGAAAACCATGCTACCATAATAAACCTTTTTTTGTGAGACTTCAAGATATCTTTTGTCTCATTCTTTTTTATTTTTGTATTCGCTAATAGAAATGATTTTGTTATTGTCTTTGATATGCTTATAAAATCTAATTGATTCTGGGTGAATTTCACTAACCACAATTTTCCCTTGTATCCCTATGTCGCTTACTTCGAGGTTTAAAGTTTCATCGCCAATGCTTCCTAAAATTTGAATTTTATCTTTGCTTGATATTTTTTTAGAAATCAAATTCAAAATTCTTTTCAGTATTTTTATCATAGTCATACCTCTTGTAACTATACCAATTTTATCCCTCACCTTCACATATCTTATATTTTGTTAAACTCACTCTAAATCTCAAACCCTTACTAAGCATGGGTTTTAAAGAGTTTCATTTTTTCAGTTTATGCTTAACTCATTATGTGAAAGTAATATCTAAGAAAATTAAATGACAAAGTTCCGTAAAGCATCATCAAGCTCTGCTTGTTCTATCCCTATGTATCTCAGGGTAATTGCAGGTGATGAGTGATTGAACATTTTCTGTAATGTCCCTACGTCCTTTGTCTTGTTGTAATATTTATAGCCGAATGTTTTGCGCATTGTATGTGTGCCAACATTATCAATGCCAAGTTCTTCAGCTGCTTCATGTATGATTTGATAGGCTCGCTCACGAGTGATTGCTTTATTCTGACCTTGCCTACTCTTGAATAAGAAATGATGAAATGGTTTGCCCTCGACATATCTCCTCATTTCTTTTTTGAGTTCTTTTGTCATCCGTCTTGTTATCTGCTTGCCAGTCTTCCGTTCTCTCAGCTTGATGTGCCATCCCTGGACATCTTTAACTTTCAAGGTAAGTATATCTCCGACTCGCAAACCAGTATTCAGACCTGTGATGAATAGCATATAATACATCTCATTCCACTCTCTGAGATAATCTTTCATTGCCTGAATGTCGTCATTATCTTTTATCGGTGATACAAATTCCATATTCTACCTCCTTTCCCAAAACAAAAAGCCAGCATTTGCTGACTCTTGACGATACTTCTGTTGGACAACTTTTCTGACTAGAATTAAGGATGACTCCTAAAGTGTGATGTGTGTTTTTGTTTCAGAAGTTCATGCTATCATAATAAACCTTTTTTTGTGAGACTTCAAGATGTCTTTTGTCTCATGTTTATTTATAGCTCACCTTTCAAAATAGCGTACTGCTCTAGGATAATCCTTCTACGTCGATAGATTGTAGCTTTGCTCATGAATTTCTGTTCTGCTATTTCTTCCCATCTCAGTTGAGGATATCTCCAGCGCAGATTAAAGATTTCCTTATCCTCATCAACTAGATTGATCAGGAGTTTGTTAATAATCCCTTTGAACCCTTCGAGAAATTTTAAGGTTGGATCATCCGCTATTCTGATTGCGATAGTTTCGGTAGGTTTGCTTATTCCTACGCTGGGACCACTCTGAGCATCTGGGTTTCGAGTTTCTAATTCTAGTCTTCTCAAATCTATTGTCCGTTGAATGTTTTGAAATTTGAAAAGTTCTCTGTCTAACGTTTTGAGGTCTTCGTCGCTCAATTTCTTCAAATTCTACCTCCGAATTTTTAAAATAATTAAATAAGCTATCGAACATTTGAGAAAAAGCCTTACTGATGTCAGAAACTATCTGCTTAATCATTCTAGATAAAACTTCAATTTCTTCCTGACTTAACTTTCTAAGCTTATTTTCTAATTCTATTTGTTTCTTCTGAACAAGTTGTTTAGCTTTCTTCTTTTTAATCCTTCTATTCATCTTGCTCTCCATTTCCTGGTATTAGCTTTTATGAATGCAACCTGCTCTTGCATCTGCTTCCATTCATAATCCATGATGATTTCAAGTTGATTGTTACAAAGACCTTTTAAGAAATCATTTTGAGCTTCTAGTTTCTCGATATCCTTATAGGCCCTTTCATACAGTTCATCTTCCAGAAATCTAATGCGTTCTGCCATTGCTTCCTGAATGATGATGTAAGTTGGTTTCTTGTACTTTGTCATTACAATCTTACCTTATCTCCAACTTTCTCCTACAATTCTTCCAACTCAAAATATTCTGTCAGCTCACTCTTCAATTCCTCTAGAGTTTCACATCGTTCAATTAAATCAGACACATCGTATTGTGTATCCACTTTTTTCAGAGTGTTTTCTGCTACTGCATCTGCCACCCATTTTGGATGTGTACCAGGGCGAGAAAATTGATCTTGTGGCAATAGCTCAAGCAATGCTTCATATCGTTCTTCTAGTGAAGTCAAGGCACCAAGCGTATCAATAAATGCAGTATCTGATTTTCTGTTTTTAAAAATTTCTGGGTAATTTTGTTCTGCAATTTCTGCATAGATGGCAGACCATTCTTCGTCTGAAAAATGTGATTTTTCAACTAGTGCACCGTATTCGATTTCTTTTCCATTGATTTTAGTTTTGTAATTCATAGTGTGACCTCATTTCCAATTTCTGTATTATTGTATTTATCTTCACTCACCACAAACACGTTACCATTGACCGTGATAGTGAATAGATTTCCGATTTTTCGTTTTTCTGTAACCTTGCCAGTTATCTGTGCCTTGCTATCAGCGTGATAAACTAGCAAGGGTTAATCTAGCTGACTGCGTTGCATAAATAGTAGGCAAGTTGTTAGTAAGGCATAGCCAATTAAGAAGCGTTTCATGTGTCAACCTCCTTGACTCTCATAAATTTCGGCATTTCACCGTGATATTCTTCAAGAAGAAAATATTTTCTGCAGCACTCAGCGTAGTCATAGGTTTTATTAACCTTTAATTTTTGCTTGAGTGTTTTCTTAAATTTCTTCGGACATACAGCAAATGAAACTTTATCATCGACAACTATCCAGGCTATAAAATATCTATACGAATAATTATAGTGTTTTCGTTTTTGTCTAAGATTCATCACTCCACCTCCTCAAAATAACTATAAAATTTACTTAGGTTCACAATAGCGACCTCTTCAACGGAATGTTTTTCGATATCAAAGTCTGGATCATTTTTCCCAAACTCTTTCTTTATGGCTTTTTCAGCAAGCGAAGGTAAAGCGAATATACTTGCTCCGTTTTTTAAGGCGAATGGATTTCCATGTTGATTCACTATTCGATACCCTATATCAAACGGTCTGATTTCCCTTGGGACTTTTATGCATTTACTTTGATTCTTCATTCCTTCTTCAAGCGTTTGTGTCATCCCTCAACCTCCTCAATCTCAATTCCTGGGCAATCGAATACCCAGCCGAAGTGGGCTTCTTCTAGTTCTTTACGGGTGTGTTTTGTTTTATAAAGTGAGTTATCTTCCCGATCTGAGAAAAGCCATTTTTTCGAATGTTTTTCGCGGTTTAAAGTTTCGTGATTTCCACAAATCCCTTTCACCTTTACCACATACCGCTTCTCTTCCTCTACCCTGTAACCGTCAAACCAAGCTAGCGCAAATGTTCTTTGGTTATCCTCATTTTCTAACCACTTATTAACCCCAGGACCTCCATACGTCATACCACCAGATAAAGAGTAAACAGATTTTGCTACCTCAATCCAATCAGCTACAAACTGCGGAATCACTGGTTTATTCAATTCTTGCCGAATCTTATCAGCATCTTTCAATTGATTATCAACCCATGCTCCCTCAAGTTTGCCTTGCTCGTAGCCACTACGGTATTTCATTGAACCGTAGTCGTCACCTAATTCTTTAAGAATGCCGTTAAGCCATCTGGTTTGAGTTGTTGGATCGAACCCTCTGATTCGACCAACAACATCCTTTAATTTGAACGGCAACGGTTCTGGTTCGTCCAAAGACCGTAAGTCTTTCAAAACTAAATCAACCGAGGTCATTTTTTTCTTGCTAGCTTTAAATTTTTCATATCGTTCAATTAGTCCCTGTATGTTCATTCTCAAATTCCTCATTTTCTTCAAAGTCTTCAACAAAAAAATAATTGACATTCTTAGGATTGACGGACAAATTTCTAATCCTCATCAAATTCCCATTTTTGGCTTTCTTCGTTTTCCATTTTTTGGTACCCTCTACGGGTCACACCAATAGCTTTAGCAACATCCTCTTGTGTATCGCCTGTTTGTTGTCTTAATTGTTTCAGTCTGTTCATCCTTCACAACTCCCTAAAACGGCAATCCATCATCTGGAATATCCATCGGATCACTAGCTCCGAAAGTTGGTGGCATCTGATTTTCCATACTCGAATGGTCCGCAGTCTTATCTCGCTTTTCCAAAAGCTGAAAGCTCTCAGCTACAACTTCCGTCACATAGACACGTTGACCTTGCTGATTATCATAGCTACGAGTCTGGATGCGACCTGTGATTCCTACCAGGTTCCCTTTTTTGCACCAGTTTGCGAAATTTTCAGCCTGCTGGCGCCACATGATGCAACTGATAAAATCAGCTTCACGATCACCTGCCTGATTCTTAAAATTGCGATTCACTGCCAAACTGAATGTCGCAACTGCAACATTTGATGGTGTGTATCGCAACTCAGGGTCACGAGTCAAGCGACCTACCAAAACAACATTATTGATCATCTTTCTTTTTCTTTCCTGTCACACATTCCACGACTGAGTAACCAATAAATAAGCACAGAAAAGTTATGCAAAATTCTTTAATAAGTTCAATCATTTTCTTCTCCTTCTTCATTTTCTAAAACGGCATCCTGTATAAAAGTATTGCCAATTTCATAGTATTTGTATTCCTTAGCTGTCACTTCAAAACTTTCTTCAACTTGCTTATTTCCTGCATACCCTGAAACGACTAGAATATATCTTCTTTTGGTTCTGGTTGGCACCAGTACCGAACTTTTTCCAGACACCACTGGTATGAATGTTGTGTGAGGTTCGTCAATGTACTTGTCTACAACCGTCCCACTCGAAATCTGGTGACATGCTACGAGGAAGGATGCAAATAAAACAACACATAGGATTTTTAAATATCTCACTCCTTGACCTCCAAAAGCTCAGGATTTTCGTAGACGTTGCCTTGAAGATATACGTCACAGTTTTCAATACAGTCGAATAGATTATCCCAGACCTCTTTTTCTGTGCGTATATCTAACAACCTAAACATACCGTTATCAAAGATAACTTTTGCTCTACCGCTATCTTCAAATTCATCCCAATAGGTCCAAAGGATAACATCTCCTTCAAAAATTTCCTTGTCAAAATCGTCTTTGAGACCTGTTGATTGCATGAGATCGTAGCTTTTCATTTCCTCTTTTGTTACACTGCCGTTTTTGTAAGTTGCCATGATAGCTTGCTTGTCCAAGAGTAGTGCATTAACTTGTACCATTTCTTTAAACTCTTTATCCCATGCTCTGTATCTTTGTATCATCACAAATCCTCTTCTTTCACAAACACTCCGTCAATCATCTTACCTTTGCGGTCCTTGATGACTTCATAAGCTTCTTCTAAACAATTTTCAGCTGTAGTGCCATTGCAAAATGAAACCGTACTAACCACGCTATCAAGAAACATCAAATCTGCTTTGATTAACGGAATTTGTGTTTCATTGTGGCAGATATGAGCATATAGCTTCTGAGCGATATTGCCCAAACTGGAAACCATCAACAATAATTCAAGTTCCTGTTGATTGGCTGAAATCTGAGCACCGTTCTTTATTTGTTGCTCAAGTCCAATCAAAACCACCTGAATGTCACCAAGCGCATCGTAAATCAGTTCAGATTTATCCTTTGCAATGCCTTCAAACAATTCTCCTGACTCTTCCATCAGCTTTAAGAATTGCTTTACAGGATTCGCTTCATGTAGATTTCTTTCAACAAACCACTGCTGAACCTTTTCTTCCAAATTCATTTTCGTATTCATCTTATTTTTCCTCTCTTTTCTTCGTAATCAAGTAGTAGCAATCAGCTGCTCCGTAGTCAATCCTGATATTGTCTCCACTCATGCTTTTCCGAAATCGTGGATGGTTGATAGCTGAGTAACTAGCTTGATGTTTCTTTAATTCATTGATTGCGCTATGTATGTGGCCAAAACTCCCAATGAGTATCTTGCGGTGACCGTTGTAAATGAAATAGAGTTCAATCATCTTTACTAAACTCCTTGTAAATTTTTTTGAATATTTCTGACACCAATTTTTCAGGTATATTAGATCTCTCATTGTATGATTTTGAGAAGTTTTTCCACTCGATATCCTGCTTGATAATTTTATTTTTAAGATTAAGTTCAATATTGCTTCCAAAATTCGTCCGTTTTTGTAAAGGATAATCATAATTATTGTATCTAGCTAGGTTTTTGTAGGGAATTCTGAATCCAATAATGTCTTCAATGTAAGGCCACAGTCTGTCAGCTGCTGGATTCTCAATAACCCAAAATTGTGGTCTATATCTTTTTATGATTTCTATTGTGTTGAAAGCTGTTAGCTCGCCATTGACCCTTTTTAAAAATTGCCTGTCGTACTGATAATTTATATAGGCTGACTCATAATCTTGATTTGCCCTGATCGTGAACGGTGAAGGTCTTACTTGTGGAGCGAACAAGCTATCAGAAACATCATTGCGTTTCCAACACGCATTTCCATTTTCCATTGTAGAAGCATTTGACCATGATTCGCATGGTGGACTAGCTATTACAAGGTCAGGTTTTGGTAATTTGTCTAACACGTCAAAGAGCGTGTTATCTCCAAATAAACGTTTGTAATCAGCAAGGTCTAGATTTATGAAATGATTGTTCTTGTTTTCTATATCCATTCCGATTGAATAGATTTCAATATTCGCCCCCCCCGAACTATTCAGAGAGTTAGCACCCTTAAAGTAAGAACCGTTTCCACTATCAAAGAGTGCCCAGACTGTCATTGTCTTTATGATCGATACCTCCAATCATCCCTTCACCTGAATCACATAGAAATTCCCAAATGATCTAAGTGCCTTAGCCACCTGCAATGCGACCGCACGAGAAACGAACCGAATAGCTCCCCTTTCTTCTGAAAACGAGATATCAATTCCAGTCACACCGATTGTGACAGCCCTCAAGTACGGTTTTTCTTCTTTTGTTCCGTGTTTCAAAATAAACATCAGTTTCTTCCTTTCTCTAGTTTTTCTAGCATTTCTTGTTTCTTCCTCTCAAGGTCCTTTTTGGTCTCATCACTGGTATTATTAACGTAATTAGGTTGTGACCATTCAGGAACATTTGATTTCTGATTGCCTGAGCGATTGCTGATTTTACTTTCCTTGTACGCTCGCTCACATTCATTAACTGCTGCAATAGTCAAAACCCCATCGTTTTTCCAATTAGTCAAAATCGCTCTGATATAACTAAAGTTCCTTTTACCATTGTCAGCAGCAAGACCAATTGCTTTCAGGACAACTTTCGCTTCCATACCATCCAATGTGATGAACTCTTTTAAGATTTCAAATTGAGTTCCATCCAACGGAGCGATACGAGATTGATATTCTTCGACGATGAGTTCGACTGGATTTTTATCTACATCTTTCTCTATCTCTGTATCTATATCTTTCTCTATATCTCCGTTACGCTTTGTTTCATCGTTGTTACATTGTAACGCTAATTGATTCTCTCGAAATTTGCGAACCCTTCTGGCGCTTGCGGTTTCACTACCTACCATCTCAGGAACTTGCTCCAAAAAATAGTCTCTATCTGATTTTCTAGTCAGCAGACCTTTGCTTTCCAAAAATAGCAAAGTAATTTTGATGTCTTCAACATTCTCATCAATCATAAGAGCAATTTCTTCAGCAAGATTGTCAGCGAGTCCATCGTAGTAGATACACCCTCCATCTTCCAAGCTGATCAACATCATTTTGAGATAGATAATAGTGTGTGTATCGCCACCAGCAATCTTCCGAAGCAATTTCATTTCTTTTGATTTGAAAAAATCCTGAGTGAGTTGAATCCAGTAGTATCGCTTGTTTTTAACAGCCATTGATACCCTCCATTTCTCTACTAATCCACAAATGTTTCTTTTCGAGTCGCGGGATCAATATCCACACGTCGACCTGTTTTAAAATCAATAAACCCTTTTTCAACTTGAGGCGTTTGAAATTGAATCTTCTTTTTCGATCTCATGGCCATTTTAAGCTTGATATTCATCATCAGCGATTCAATCAAGACTACTGATACTACTGTGCCTACTGCGATAATTTGTAAATTGTTCATGTTTTTTATCCTCTTTTTGTGCTATAATATAGTCAAATAATTTTGCTAAGACCTTGTCCAGAAGCCTTTTAGTAAAGTTATTATAGTTGATTTGAGAGCCATTCCTTGATGGCTCTTTTTGACCATTTCTTACCAGGTAATTCCTTTGGAAATCCCTTCATGTAACGATAATTATTTGAAAATGTGTCATAGTTGATTCCTAGAAATTCACAGGTAGTGCCTACATCCATCAGCTCTGGATAGTGGTCGCTATCTTTTTCTATTTCAATCAACCTTGTGATTGTGTCCTTGATAATGGATTTAATCCAGTCAGATAGTGAAAGTAGAACATTGTCCATCTTCTTCCCCCTCCTACACTTCGTCAAATGAGTTCAATTTCATGATTTTCATCTTAGTATTGGTGCTTGGTTCCCAAGTCATCCAATATTTCAACGCTGCTTCTGCGAATTTCTTTGGCAGTAAGTCATAGCGACTGATATTAAAATGATCCTTGAAATCAATCTCTGCTTGCCTGAAGACAGATTGAGCGAAGATTTTGTCAGCATAAGCTGGACTGTCAATCCCACCCAAGCAAGCTACTACACGAGCCTTACG
The DNA here is from genome assembly GCF_023109195.1 of Streptococcus oralis. Lineage (GTDB taxonomy): Bacteria > Bacillota > Bacilli > Lactobacillales > Streptococcaceae > Streptococcus > Streptococcus oralis_BV. Next base: position 7,150 of record NZ_JALDUB010000002.1, on the reverse strand, counting down.
CTTCTTCAGGAGTGATTGAGCATAGCTCGGATGAATCGGTTGCTCACTCTTGAGATAGTCAATGTCTTCCAGCATGGTCGCCTGTTGCTCACGCAATTTCTTTTGTCCAGTAAATAGAGCGATAAAGGCATCCTCGTCCAAGTCCTCACGGATGAAACCACCCTGCTTGCGAATGGCTGGCAAGACCTCTGATGTCACCCAGCGCTTGAATTCTTTTGCTTGTGGTAGCTTACTTGAAAGGATGAGAGAGTAGAGACCAGATTCGTTGATAACTGTCTGATTTCTCATTTGACCTGCCGTCGCAATTTGCGACGTTAGCTTATCATCTTCATCAACGTGTTTTGCCAATGCATCTCTTGAATTTACATATCCAAGAATCTCTGCTATATCTTTCCCGACAAACCAAGGCTCGTCATCAATTGTCAAAGTACGGACATCCTGTCCGTGAAAATTAAAAATTTCGTTCATATTCCTCTCCTCTAACACTAATTTCTATGATTAGGTGTTTTTTGTTGCATAGCACGTTTTCTGATAGCCTTCCTCAAACAATCAGCTAGGCGAATCATGTCAGGAATATTGCATCCCTTGATGGAACTAATAGCACCCAAAGCCTCATAATAGGTTTCAGTGTGTGCCAAAACATCGTCAACCATATTTTCAAAATGTTTCTCAATGATTTCTTTGATAAGATCGTTATTTTGTTTCTTTTCGTTCATCTCCACCCTCCTACTCAAGCACCTTACTGCCGACTACCAATCGTTTAACGACAACGTCCATCTCCTTAAATTCGGCATTCTCTGCACAGTAGCGGACGCTCTCGCTGATGATGTGACAAATAGATACTCCGTACTCGTTCGCCAGCTCCGTAGCAATATCCCAAGCATCTTTGTCAATACGTGTTACTTTTTGCGCTGCGTTGTTCATAATATTCCTTTCCTTACTTTCCCCAGTGTTAAAATAGTTTCCCAAACATCTAGTCCCTCAAGACTGTCGATCATCATCTGACTCAGTTGATGATTTTTCTTCTGCCAATTCTGTATTATTTTTACTTGCATGTATGGACCTCTTAGTGATTTCTCCAAGGGTTTTCAATACCCAAAATATCTATGACTTTTTCTTTCACATAATCACTTCCTTTGCCATACTTCAGCAGTTCTGAAATGACCGATGGTGTTACAAATACTTGTTTTGCCAACTCAGCTTGAGTCATATCCAGCTCAATCAAGCGAGTTTTGATTTTAGCCTTGATTATCTTTAGCTCTTTACTCATATTCTTCCTTTCTATTGTTCTACCCTTTCTGCTATAATAAAATCAGAAGGGAGGTGATCTAATGACACTGTCTGACAAAGAAATCGCTTTAGAACTTACAAAGATTACCGTCGAACACTTTAATATTAGAGTTGCACAAAGTATCCGACAATCTGGATTAACAGACGAAATCATTGAACAATTCTACAAGCGATTCTATGAAACTGTTACGAATTTAAAAGATAATCATCCAGAATCGTAACATCTATTTTGAGCACATCTTCTGGATGTGCTTCTTTAATGTAAGCAATTTTTTCAATAGCTTCATTTACAGACATACTTCTTAGAGAGATACTCAGCTTTGCCATTCCCTCTCCCCCTTTCTTTTTGAAAAATTATCTAAAAAGTTAGCGAATTTCTTGACATTGATAAATAAATTTATTAAAATCAAAACATAGAGAAAAGACTTACTAAAAAGTAAGGTTCTACCTATAAAACGGACGCCAATCAGTTTCATTAGGCTTTATTTTTTAGTTGTCTTGTTCGCTAACTCTTTAGCTTACAAAAACTATTGTAGTAAATTTATTAAACTTTGTCAACGGTTTTGTAGTAAATTTATTAAATATTTTTTGTCATGCCTTAGAAAGGTTGATGTATCAATGTTTTTCACATTTGAAAAAATAAAAGAATTGGCTGACAAACAAGGTATTTCATTAAATAAACTTGAAGAAAAACTAGGTTTTAGCAGAAATACAATTTATAACATGAAGAAATCCACTCCAAATGTTGAACGAGTTTCAATGATTGCTGACTACTTCAACGTGTCCACAGATTATCTACTCGGTCGCACGGATAACCCAGCAATCGCTGGTAGTCATGACTACAAATGGGAAGGTAAGACTCTAAACGTTGAAGAAATGGCATCAAATGTCATGATGTTCGGCGGGCGAGAATTAACAGACGAAAAGAAGAAAATCATCCAGTCTATCATTGAAGGTTATCTGAAGGAAGCTGGTGATTAGAGGTATTGCTTAGTGACTGAAAAAGAAATTATAAGTCATTTTCAGGTTCGTATTATCGATTTTGACGGCAATCTAATGCCAGATGAACTTGGATTTTATGAAAAAGAAACCAATACAGCTTTCCTGTCGAGTAAGCTCAGCAAAAAAGAGAGAGTTAAGGTCCTACTTCATGAACTGGGCCACAAGGACCACACACGATCAGAGTACCAGATCGCTCGCCTACGATGTGAAAACGAAGCTGATAGAATGATGATCCATCATCTCGTAAAAGACGCGATAGAAAGCTTAGAAGACCCTACAGAGTTTGATTACCTCAAATTCATGTCCTACTACAATCTTAAAACTATGACAAATGAAATCATGGTAAAAGAGGAATACTTAGCATTAGTAAATTAAAAATAGCATTGAAGATATTTATATAGAGGGAAAATATATGCAAAAGACTGTTGAAAAAATATTATTCAGAGTCGCTGGAGTGACAAAATATAAAAAAGCAGTAAAAGAAGCTTGCAATATGATTGCTGAAGACAATGGGATTCCAGAGTATTCAAAATACTATGGTGATTTATCAGCTAAGGAAATCAAGGAAGAAGTTGAAGAATACGGTCTAAAAGTCTTTAAGTATCGAGATTTAGATATTTTTAATATTGAACTCATTCCAGAAACGGATAATAAATATGATTCCAATGCTATAAAAGTTTTGATTTTTGATAATCATGTAGGATACGTCCCTGCAACAGTTGCTAAATCTATCCGTAAATATTTTGATGATGAAAGATATCATTTCCTAATAGAATGTGAGATAAAAGGCGGTCCATATAAAGAATGGGACGAGTATGAAGAAAAAGTTGTCACAAATAATGACTTGGATGTTGGTTTTGAAATTTACCTTACCATTGTTGATTCTTCACAAAAAGAAGTAATTCAGAGCGAATCATCTGAGATAATTGATGATAACATTTCCAATAAAGAAGTTACTAAAACTGAATCTATTGAAACTAAAACAACTGAAGCTGAACATATTGAACAAAATATTGTTAGTGACAGTTTCGCTGATATAGTAAATGAGATTAATCTTTCAGAAACATCTCCTAAGAAAAAACTTCCTGCCAATAAAATCATATTTTCAGCACTGTATATTTTCTTAGTCTTTTTTGGAGTTGTTGGTATTCCAATCGCTCCATTCCTTGCAGTCCCTTTGACAGCTTGGAGTTTGTATAAACTATACAAACTATTCAGAAAATAAAAAAAGCCCCACAATCGCCCTCGCCAAAGTTTGATTGTGAAGCTTACCCTTATAAAAAATCAGCCATTAAAAAGGCCTCTTTTCTATATTCTATTTTACACCATGAAAGGGGTGATGTCAATATTCTCAACGTTTAGACCTTGTCCAGAAGCTAATAAACAAGGAGAATACAATGAAATACAATAAAACAAAATACCCAAATATCTATTACTACGAGACTGCTAAAGGCAAGCGATATTATATCAGACGCTCTTTCTATTTTCGTGGTAAAAAGAAAGAGATTACTAAAAGTGGTCTCACAACCCTTCCACAAGCTCGTGCAGCCCTGACAGAGATTGAGCAACAAATCCACGATCAGGAATTGGGTATCAATACGAATCTAACACTTGATCAGTATTGGGATATTTATTCGGAAAAGAGATTATCAACAGGGCGCTGGAATGACACTTCCTACTACCTCAATGACAATCTTTATAAGAACCACATCAAACCAAAGTTTGGTTCTGTTCTGCTTAAAAATTTGGATAGAAATGAGTATGAACTATTTATCGCTGAAAAGTTGCAGAATCATACCAGATACACTGTTCAAACCCTCAATTCCAGCTTCATGGCATTGCTAAACGATGCCGTGAAAAATGGAAACCTACTCTCAAATCGTTTGAAAGGTGTATTCATTGGCCAGAGTGATATCCCTGCCACTAATAAGAAAATTTCACTGAAAGAGTTCAAGTCTTGGATTTCTAAGGCTAAAGAAATCATGCCAAAAGAATTCTACGCTCTTACCTATCTTACCATTTTTGGATTAAGAAGAGGAGAAGTCTTTGGATTGCGCCCAATGGACGTCACTCAGAACGACAGCGGACGGGCTATACTGCATCTTAGAGACAGTCGAAGCAACCAGACCTTGAAAGGGAAAGGAGGGCTTAAAACAAAGGATTCAGAGCGCTACGTTTGCCTTGATGATATCGGAACAGACCTTATCTATTATCTGATAGCTGAAGCTTCTAAGATTAAGCGAAAGTTAGGGATTATCAAGGAACAACAAAAAGATTATATCACCCTGAACGAAAAAGGTGGTCTCATCAATCCAAACCAGTTAAATAGAAACTTCAATCTAGTGAATGAAGCGACAGGATTGCATGTAACACCTCACATGATGCGTCACTTCTTCACAACTCAAAGCATTATTGCAGGTGTTCCGCTTGAACAATTAAGCCAGGCTCTGGGCCATACAAAAGTCTATATGACTGATCGTTACAATCAAGTAGAGGACGAACTTGCTGAAGCGACAACAGACCTATTTCTTAGTCATATTCGCTAAAAAAATCCCCGACAAAATCTCAAAAAGTCCCCGACAATTCCCCGACAAAAATCCGAAAAATACCGAAAAATACCGAAAAATTATTTTTAGAATAGTCCCCAAAAGCCTGAAATAGAGCCAAAAAACTCCACCTGATTGGGTGGAGTTAAGGGAGATTATTATGAAAAAGAAAAGTTTAGGATATTTGTTACAACAAGTTAGGAGGTCTTCCTGTAACTGTCTATAGTATACCCAACCTGTCTTAAACTAATCTTAAAAATCTCCTATGACCAAACACTTTCTAAAATATTAGTTTGTTCACGACCAGGTCCTACTGAGAAAGTTGAGATACGAACACCAACCAACTCGCTTACACGACGAACATAGTTACGTGCATTCTCAGGAAGGTCTTCTAAATTACGGACTCCAGTGATGTCTTCTGACCAACCTGGCAATTCCTCGTAGATTGGCTTGCAACGTTTCAACTGCTCAAGACTAGCAGGATAGTAATCAATACGTTGACCATCAAGATCATAGGCCACACAGATTTTCACAGTATCCAAACCACTCAAAACATCGATAGAGTTCAATGAAAGATTGGTAATCCCAGATACACGGCGGCTGTGACGCATCACAACTGAGTCAAACCAACCTACACGACGTGGACGACCAGTTGTTGTACCGTATTCATGACCTACTTCACGGATGCGATCCCCCACTTCATCAAATAATTCAGTTGGGAAAGGTCCGTCACCTACACGACTCGTATAGGCTTTACAAACACCTACAACCTTGTCAATCTTACTTGGGCCAACACCAGACCCAATTGTCACACCACCAGCGACAGGGTTTGACGACGTAACAAATGGATACGTACCTTGGTCGATATCTAGCATAACACCTTGCGCACCTTCAAACAGCACACGTTTGCCATTATCAAGCGCATCATTCAAGATAACGGATGTATCTGTCACGTATTGCTTGATTTGTTGACCATACTCATAGTATTCTTCAAAAATATCGTCAACTGAAATAGGGGTACTATCATATAATTTTTCAAACAAACGATTCTTTTCCGCAAGATTGCGTTCCAAACGTTCACGGAAAATATCCTTATCCAAAAGATCCGCAATACGAATTCCAACACGAGCAGCCTTATCCATATATGCTGGACCGATTCCCTTGATTGTAGTACCAATCTTATTGTCACCCTTAGCTTCTTCCTGCAAGCGATCCAACTCAATGTGGTAAGGCAAAATAACATGCGCACGATCAGAAATACGCAAGTTATCAGTTGTCACACCTTCATCATGAAGATAGCTCAACTCTTTCACAAGAGATTTAGGGTTTACAACCATACCGTTTCCAATAACTGAAATTTTTTCAGGGAAGAAAATTCCAGATGGAATCAAGTGCAACTTAAACTTTTTACCATCAATAACAATGGTATGACCTGCATTATCACCACCTTGGTAACGAGCAATCACTTCCGCATTGGCTGAAAGAAAATCTGTAATTTTCCCTTTACCTTCATCGCCCCATTGGGTACCTACAACAACAACTGAAGTCATAATAAAATTCGTCTGAGCTACTAGGAGCTCGTCCTTTCTCATATACATGGCAGGAATTTCACCCGCAATTATATCTTACAATTTATTATAAGAAAAAAACACTATTTTATCAAGAAGAAACAGTAGAAAAGATTTGGAAATTCTTTCATTTCTAAATACAGAAGCCTTTGATTATAAGCTAATTCTATATTTTTTAAAAACTAGCTACAACTATCGTTCGTAATTATGATATAGATGCTTCCTATTGGATAATAGTTGTACCACCTTGCAGGAATTTATCTAGATATAGACGATAAGCTGTTTTAAAGTGATATAGTGAAAAGTCCCTATCACTTTTTATTTTAAATCGGATTAAGTAATATAGTAAAAAACGAAGATGAAGTGATTCCCACTCTGAACAACTCTGGCCTAAAGAGACATATTCTTGTTCAACTAGTTTCAAAAAGACGAATGCTCGATCATAAAATTTCTGAAGCATATAAAAATTCCCTTTCTTATTAGTAACACTAGTCTAACAAAAAAAGGAACTAAAAAAGCTTCAAATCCTATAAAAGAAGAATTTAAAGCTAAACGAACTAAAAATAAAATAAAGAGGTAATTATAGATTTAAAAATTAAAATTTGAAATTTCAACAGTCCACTATATTTATAAATAAAAAAACGCTCAGTTGAACGTTTCGATTTATACTCCGCCAGTAGGACTCGAACCTACGACATCATGATTAACAGTCATGCGCTACTACCAACTGAGCTATGGCGGATA